>CAYZQG010000120.1:0-5635 GCA_964480685.1 uncultured Lentimicrobiaceae bacterium | reverse complement strand
ATTCTAAGATACAAGCAATCGAGCATTTCATTGTCATCACCCCGTAAGTGCATACCACCTCCAAGACAGTATTTAAATACTTTACAATGTGCACATTCATCTTTTTGTGTCCACTTTCTATCGCGAAAATTTTTAAATCGATGATTCCATACATCCATAAAATCATCATGATAAATATTGCCTTGTGTGTAATTATGGCGAATGCTGGTACAACCTGAAATATCTCCGTTTATTAAAATACTTGCAATGTTGATACCGGCAGCGCAATAATAAAAATTATCGCGAACAGCTAATTCATAATTACCTAAAAAACCCTCACAAGCAAAATTGAGTTTAATTTTATTTTCTTTTCGTGTGGTTTTGATAAATTCCATTAATTCAATCATTTGTTTATTTGATAATTGTAATTCAGGATTGTTTGCCGCACGACCCGAAGGGAAAATGGTGAAGATACGCCAAAATTGAATTCCGTTTTCAATCAAAAAGTTTCTAAAATCGGCAAGAAAGGGGAAGATGGCAGGAGTTACACAAGTAACCACATCGTAAACAATTTCTTTTTCATTAGAAATCATTTTTATGGCATTCCACGCATTATCAAAACTTTTCGGATGTCGGCGAATGGCATTATGTTGTTCCGCAAAGCCGTCTAAGCTAATGGTAATGGAATGCAAGCCGGCAGCTAAAAGAGAATCCAAGCGTTTGCGATCTAAATACATGCCATTTGAAACCAAACCCCATGGAAATCCACGATGATATAGTTCCAACCCACATTCTTCCAAATCTTTACGCATTAAAGGTTCGCCTCCTGAAAAGGTAATCATTACTTTATTCGGATTAATATGCGGAACAATGGAATCAATTACCTTTAAAAAGTCTTCTTTGGGCATATCGGTAATGTTTGATTCTTGTTTACAATCACTTCCACAATGTTGACACGACAAATTGCAACGCAAGGTACATTCCCAAAAAAGAACTTTCAGGGTATGTTCTTTCGTTCTTTCTTCGTGATATCGAGCAAACAAATTGTAAGCCAGCCGTTTTCTCAACCCAATTTTGTCCGGTTTAGGCATTTTCATCCTTTTTAGTAATGGATGTATTTTGAATCGAATTATCAACAACAGCTTGTTTTACTTGATATACGGAAGCAGGTGCTCCATACATAGGGACAATGGTATCATCTTCTTTATCGCAAGAAGTGGATGCTAATCCCAACAGCGAAATAATAACAGCAATTAACTTATTCATAACACAATAGTTTTATTTAACGTTTAATTTAAAATCAATGGTTTTACTTACTTTGCCGGCATACCAGTCGCCCGAAGCATCCACAAAGTCTTGGTCGTTTAGTATAAGTTCTTTGTTTTGTGGACTATATTCACCTCCATTTGCTGACGAATCAATATCTTCGGCTTGGATTTCATATTCTTTATTCCATGGATTAATAGTAATAGTTTTGTTAAAACCTCCGTTTTCATCCGTGAATAGAGTATCAGTAAGTTCATCTTGTCCTTTAAGAACAATGCGTATTTGATTGATTGGATTGTTATTCACGTCGGTTACTTTCCCTTTCAGATTAAATTCGGCATAGGGACATCCGTATTCGGCAATTGGGTCATCATTTTTACATGATATTATCGTAATACCAATCAATGCAAGTAAATATGAAATAATTTTTTTCATTGTTATTGTTTTTTTAAAATAAATGTAACTTCTTTATTGGCAATTGCTTCATACCAATTGCCTTTACCCTTGTTAAAATCGAATTCAGTTAGCTTAATAAGCTTTGACTGACCTACAAAAATACCGTTATTATTTTCTCCATCCATATCTTCAGCAATAATTTCAAACGTATTTACCGGATCATAAACAGCATATTCATTTTCGAAATATCCCGTTTGAGAAGTATATAGTGTATCCGGTAGAGAAGAGTCGTTTTTTACGGTAATACGAATGTTCCCAATGGGGTTTGATTTCTCGGATACTTTTCCTTTTAACTGAAAATTAGTTTCCATAATTCCATATTTAGTCTGATAACAGGATACAATCGAAAATCCTAAAAGAGTAAGTAATATAGAAATAATTTTTTTCATTGCTGTTTTAATCTTTAATAAAAGATAGCGTTTCTCCATTGTTAAATTCAAGGTATAGAAGTCCATACATTTTATTATATTGAATTAAAACGGGTAGGGGATAAACATCTGCTCCTGAAAACCGATTTAATATAAGTGTATAAACATCTTTATAAAGAACATGATGGATGGAGTCGCTGACTGTAATTGCTTTATTTATTTGTAAATCATACGAATAACCATCAATTTTGAAATTTAATAGATTGTTTGGAAGAATGCAAAACGCAATAGTGTGTTCGAAATAGTCATTATGAATTTCGACACAACGTTGGTTAAGATGGTAAGAAGTATATTCTTCGTTTTCATAATCATATAATTTCCCTGTTATTTCAGAAATGCAATCCGTAATGACTTTAAATTCTAAAATGCTATCGTAAGCATCTAACATATAGATTGATTCGTTAAGCTGGTAGGGAATATTGTTTATTTCTGCTTCTGTTAATTTCTCAATGATATATGGGTCACGTATACAAGCCGATAGTAAACTAAGAAAAACAATGGATATAACTATATAATTTTTCATATTTGTGTTTTATTGTTATAATCCTAATCGAAATCCGGCAGTGAACATTCCTTGGTTACCAATTCCGTATTGTAAAAAGCCCGCATATTGTTTCGTTCCAATTTCAATACCTATCGGAGTAACAAGAGCCGCTAGAAATAGGTCTTCGTAAGATGGTGATATTTCATATTTTTCCGGATAATAATTGGTAAGTGTATGTTGTAAAAGAGTGAATCCTATACCTATTTTTGAAAAAAGAACTACATATTTTGTGTTTAACCAATTGATTTTTAATACAGAAACAAATGAATGACTGCTTTGATTCATTCTTCCAATAATTTCCTCGCTACCGGAATAAGATTGATAAAAAATAGTATAGAAATTTGGTACATAGCTGTATAAAGCACCCACTCCAATTACTTTATTAAACCGATAGGAATATCCCATTGAAATGGATTTAAATAACTCATTTTTATTAAAGGATGAAGAAAATAAATAAATTTTTTGTGGAATTATACCAAATGAGAATGTGATTTCATGATGATTGGAAAGAATCGTGTCTCTTTGTGCCACAACTTGCCATGACATGACAAAAAGGCAAATGATGATGAATACTAATTTTCTCATTTATCTATATTATCAAGGTTTAATAAGTTTATAATTTTTTACAAAAATATACTTTTTTTATCAAATAACCAACTTAATGATTATCTATATTTATTTGAAAATTATTGTTTTATTAGTATATAATTTATTATTTGTATTTAAAGTATAGCATATTTGGAAGCGTTTTGTCTAATTTTTAAAAGCAAAAAAATAAATAGTAGCCATTCTCTTACAATAATTTCAAAACACACTTCGTTAAATGGCTTTATTAAAAACCATTTATACGAGATGAAAAAATGCCTTTTTATATGTTTGCTTGTTCAATCAATCGCTTGTTTTTCTCAAAACAAAGCCGATGATATTGTAGGTTATTATTTAACCTTAGACCCAAATACCAACGAATATTCCCAATGTTACATTTATAAAACAACAAAGGGAACCTATTGTGGGTTAGTATGTTGGGTGTCAAATCCTACGAAAAAGAATTTTCTTAATTATGTGTTTTTAACCAATTTGCGTTTTGATGCCGAAAACAATGAATGGGTTGACGGTATAATTACATACGCCGGTGTAAAAGGAACCTATAAAGCCTATATGAAATTTGATAGTAAAAATGTATTGAAAGTCAGAGCCTATTATGGTATTTCTTTGTTGGGTAAGACCGTTTATTGGTCCAAAGAAGCTAAAAAAAGAATACAACAATAAAGAAAACCACTAATATTTTACACAAATTTTGCATTCCTCCTTTTTTTTATATTTTTTGGCACAAATATTGATGAGCTGAAACTAAAAAAACTAAAATTGTTTTTTTTAGTTTTCAAAATTAAGTGTATTAAAAATTACAACGTGTTTAAAGGTATAAACAACGATTTTCCTCCTTTTAAAACGATATATTCGTCGGGATTTATTCGAAAGTTTGTCGATTTTGAGATACAAACACTTGATAATTAATATACTTTTGCATGACAATAAAAGAAAAAATAATGACCGGAGATTTAACGAAAGAAGAAAAGATTGCGATGTCGGAAACAAAAAAAGATATTATTCGTCGTACTTTACCCATATTCCTTGAAAGAGGCGTTAAGACAAGTATGGACGAAATTTCACAACTATTAAGTGTTTCAAAGCGTACGATTTATGAAAATTTCGAGAATAAAGACGACCTTATTTTTCAATGTATGATTACAATGGTAGAAGAAGAGAGTGAAGAAATGGATGCATATATTCAAAATTGTCGTAACCCGATAGAAGAATTATTTCCATTATTACATAAAGATGTAAAAAGCGTTTATGGCTTGCGATTTCGTTTTTTAGATGATGTAAAACGCATCTATCCCAATGTTCACAGACAATATGCAAGCATCCATAGAGAAAAACATACAAAGCGATTACACGATATTATTAAAAGAGGGAAACAGCAAGATTTATTCAGAAATGAAATTAATGAAGATATCGTACTTTATTTCATGCCTAAAATCGCTTCGGTTTTATCGGATCAAAAAATAGACATGTGTGGAATTTATTCCATGAAAGATGTGTTTATCAATCTTGTAGTTCCTTTTATGCGGGGAATATTAACACCAAAAGGAACGATAATCTATGACGAAGTAATAGAAAGATATAAAAAATATACCCCTAATTTAACAGACAACAATTGAAAATTTAAAATAAAAATGAAAGTAAATCAAAGTTTTAGAGCGATTAAAGTATTGATTATAGGGATAGTACTATTCCCTGTTTATAGTCAAGCACAAGAAAATGGAAAGGATAGTATTAAAGTAAATTTAAACAAAGCCATCGAAATAGCTTTGAATGAAAGCCCTACCATACGCATTGCCGGACGGGACATACAATCAAAGAAGTATTCCAAAGCAGAGCAAATTGTGGCATTATTTCCCAATGCAGCTTTGTCTGGCACGTATAACCGTACCATAAAAAAACAAGTAATGACCATGGATTTTATGGGTCAAGCCATGGAAATTGAAGTTGGAACTGATAATAATTATACGGCTGGAGTAAATTTCTCATTACCTATAATTAATTCAGCCTTATGGAATAATGTACAATTATCTCAATTAAGTGTTGAAGCTGCGTTGGAATCGGCACGGGCCTCAAAAATTTCATTGGTGAATGAAGTTAAAAAAGCTTATTATACCATGTTGTTGGCGAAAGAAACGTATGATGTTTTACAGAAAAATTATAAGAATGTAACATTGACTTATGAAACTATTTTGAATAAATATAACGTAGGCATGGCATCCGAATTTGATAAACTACGAGCCGAAGTACAATTAAAAAATCAAAAACCGAGTTTGGTTTCGGCAAAAAGCAATTACGAATTAGCTACGATGATGCTTAAAGTGATGATTGGATTGGATATCAATGAACCCATACAATT
>CAYZQG010000119.1:0-5636 GCA_964480685.1 uncultured Lentimicrobiaceae bacterium | reverse complement strand
TTTTGTAATAAAATCAAGTTCGGAACGATTTTTATTCAAATTGAAAGATAAGCCTAAGTATAATATACACGACGAAGGATGCAAGTACGTCTTGAATGATTGTAAAGTAAATTTACCTGATCAATGGGTATAGATTTAAAGTCGGGTTGTATTCCAAACGAAAGACAATAGTTGGTGATTGTCCAACTGTGTCGTGCTTGAACAAAGATAGGAATACAAAGAAATAGATATAAATGTTTTATGTATAAAAATCAATGAAAGGGCGGAAATTGATGCAAGTCGAAATGTGATTTGCAAAAAGCGTATTATTTCACGATTTTAAATTCGGTACGTCTGTTTTTTTGTCTACCTTCTTCAGTTGTATTGGGAGCTATTGGTTTTTCGAAACCGTAACCGACAGCACTTAGCCTTTCTTTTGCTATACCTTTATCAATTAAATAGTTTACAACGGAATTCGCTCTTTCTTGGGATAGTTTATTGTTGTAATTAGCTGAACCGACATTGTCGGTATGACCCGAAATTTCGACATAAATAGCCGGATTTTCGGTTAATAGTTGATAAATGCTTTCTAATTCGGCAATGGATTCTTTTAGCAAAGTAGCTTTATTAAATTCAAAAAAGATATTATTAAGAACTATTTCTTTCCCTACTTGAATTTTTTTAAGTTCAAGTGTTTGTTCAATTTCTTGGTAAGTAGCTGAATCGGGGAGGTCGAAATTTTGAGATAAGAATAAATACCCTTCTTTTTTTACATTAACGCTATAATTTTTTCCGGAAGGAAGAGAGAGTAAGAATTTTCCGGTGAGGTCGTTAGTTTCAAAAGATGCAATAAGTTCGTTTTTTTCCAAGTCGAATAAATCGATGGTCGCAAAGAGAGGGATTTTTGTTTCTTCATCAACGACGGTACCTTTAAGCATAGTTAATTTTGGCGGTTCAATTTCAAGTGATTTAATAGATTTATTTTCAAGAAATGGTTTTACGGCATTGGCTAAAAGATTGTCTTCCGTACTATAAACAAATAATTTTTCCGGTCCTAAAAAGGTAATTAAATAAATATCATTACCACCATAACCACCTAATTTATTGGATGCGTAAAAGCCATGTTTCCCATCGGCAGTAACTACAAAATAAATATCGTTGCCGGGAGTATTAATAGGATATCCAATGTTTACGGGTTTAGTCCATTTGCCATTTTCAAAGGTAGATTTGTAAATATCAAAACCACCCATTCCTTCATGACCTTTGGAACTGAAATAGATTGTTTTCCCATCCGGATGAGCATAAATACAACGTTCATCTTCGGGGGTATTGATTACATTGCCGAGATTTTCAACTTTATCCCATTTGCCCTTTTTGTTTTCGGTTACTTTATAAATATCGTGGATGTCAATACTGTCATTTTTGTCGGAACAGAAGTATATAATTTTTCCATCGAAAGAATAGGATGCGGAGGTTTCGTGAGAGTCGTCATTATTAATGGCATTAATGGGTTTAGGTTTTGAAAATTTATCATTTTTCTTTCGTGATTCATAAAGGTCTCCATAATTATCACCACGAAAAATTATAATTCTAAGTCCATCGTTAGACAATCCTTGTACTGCATCATGAGCATCGGAATTCAGTTCTTCAACATATACAGCTTTTTGCCATTGTCCATTACTGTCTTTTTCTGAAACATAAATATTTTCAAAATATTTTCCATCAGGGGCATATTCAATATCTTTTCCTCCTCGGCGAGAAGTGAAATACATGGTAGAACCGTCAGCCGTAATTACGGGGTTATATTCATCGGCATCGGAATTTATATTTTCTCCGACATTATCAATAAAGCATCTTACTTCATTTTCAATCATTTTTTTTGCAACATAGCATTCATTGATATTTTTAAGGGATTTAGATGACATAGTTGTTGTAGCTTGGTAATATAAAATGGCCGTATCAAAACTGGAATAATACTGATACATAGTTCCAAGATGGAAATATATATCGGGATTTAAATTTGAATCAAGATGAAATGCTTTTATTAAATAATTGAATCCTTCTTCTTTGATTCCAATGTTGTTATAGCATAAGAAGATTTTATAGTTCAAAATGGCATTGTTAGAGTTAAACGTATTTGCTTTCATATAATATTCGCAAGCAGTGCGATAGTCTAAATACTTTTCAAAAAATTTATCTCCTTTTTTTATATTGGAAACAGCAGATTTAAAAGCTTTTTTATTATCAGGGAAAGAAGTTTTTACAAAATCAACATTTTGAGATAACCCGATATGAATAAAACTCAAAAAGAAAATTGAAAACAAGAATTTTTTCATTATTTGTAATATTTTAACTATTAATATTCTGTTATTGATTATTGCATTGATTTTTAACATAGTTTTTTGCGGCATCAATGCCAAGATCGGCAGCTTTTTGCCAATCGTTGCATGCCCCTTCTTTATCTCTAATCATTTCTTTTGTATTTCCTCTGTGTAAGTAAGCAGTTGCATCGGAAGGATTGATAGATATTATGGTGTCGAAGTCGACAATGGCTTCTTTATATTTTTTCGCTTTATAATAAGCAATGCCTCGGTTGCTTATAGCGGCATAATAGTCTTTCTTTTTCTGTAAACATAGGGTAAAGTCATTGATAGCTCCCAGATAATTTTTAATTTCTATTTTTGCAACGCCACGATTGTTAATAGCTATATAATAGCTGGAATCTAAGATGATAGCAGCAGTATAATCATCAATAGCTTCAGCATATTTTTCTAACTTCATTTTTACACTTCCTCGATTATTATAATAAATGGCTGTTTTCTTTAACATGATAGCTTTACTGTAATCTTCTACGGCTTCGTTATATTTTTCCAGTAAACGGTAAGCGCTTCCACGGTCATTGTAAGCTTCGGAATAGTTTGGGTCTATTTCAATTACTTTAGAAAAATAATGAATAGCGTCTTCATAATTTGTTTTTTCAAATGATATTAATCCTTGAAGATAAAAAGCTTGATAAAATTTCGAATTGTATTCCGTACATAATTTTAAATAGATTGATGCGGAATCCGGTTTGTTATCATTGTTAAAGATTTGTGCAATAATATAATAAGCCGTATCTTTAATTGGACTAATCGTGGTGTATTTTAGAAATGTTTGAATAGCAGCTTGCTCATTTCCGGTTTCTTTTTGTATGACTGCAAGTAAAAAATAGGTATCAGCAAGTGTGTCGTTTTCTTTTAAAGAAAGATTAATTAGACGAATAGCTTCCGTATAATTTTTTGCATTATAATTATTTACGGCATCATTATATAAATGTTCGCCTTGATGTTCGTGTGATTGAATGACAATGATGCTGTCTTTTTTTTGACCTAAAACTGAAGAGATACACATTGTGTAAAGTAGAGTGATAATTATTTTTTTTTTCATTATATTTATATATTGTTGAAAACTAATGTAATTAATAAGGTTTAGATAATTTTATTCGATTTTGATATAATGTAATTGTTGAATGAGGCTCAATGAATTTAGTTTTTTGCAAAATTACTAATTTTTTTGATTATTTAGTTTTTTTTAATTTATTTTTTTTAGTTTTATTCTAAAAATAGTCTCTTTGTTTGGGATGGAACTCTTAACTTCTATATTTCCTTTATGGTAATTTTTAATAATTCGTTTAGCAAGTGTTAATCCCAATCCCCAACCTCTGTTTTTTGTTGTGAAACCAGGCTTGAAAATTTTCTTTTGATTTTTAGCGTCTATACCTTTGCCATAATCGTGGACATCAATATAAATATGTTTTTTATCTTCGGTTAGAAGAATAGTGATGGTGCCATTTCCGTTCATGGCATCGATGGCATTTTTACATAAGTTTTCTATAACCCATTCAAAGAGGTATTTGTTGATATTAATATAAATAGGCTTTTCGGGAAGGAATAGTTTGAAAATGATTTTTACTGAGGTTCTATCTTTGAAATATTCAATAAAATGGCAAATAATATCTTGAATATTTTCGGTTGATAAATGGGGTTTAGAACCGATTTTAGAAAATCGTTGTGCTATTATTTCCAAGCGAGCAATGTCTTTTTCGATTTCTTTTACGGTTTCCGGATTTGTGTTTTCCGATCGTAAAATTTCTACCCATGCCATTAAAGAAGAAAGAGGAGTCCCTAGTTGATGAGCCGTTTCTTTTGACATGCCTACCCAAACTTGATTTTGTTCCGAACGCCATGCAAAACTAAATAAAATATACGCAATAACAAAAAATATTAGTACTAAAATTATTTGAATTATCGGGAAAAATCGTAATTGTTTTAATAAATAGGATTCTTGATAAAAAACAAAACCGTCGTTGTTCGTTCCTAATGAGATGTGTATAGGTATGTTTTCCGATTCCATAGAATGAATAGTTTGGGCTAAAAGTTCGGGTGTTGAAAATAACGAAGAATCAATATTGCCAAATGCAATAACATTCTTTTTGCTTGAGTCGGTAACTAAAACCGGAACGTGGGAAGAGTTTTCCACAATTTCAGATAAAAAACTTTCTAATAAATCGTTTAATACTTCACGTAATTGGGTGTAAATATGCGATTCTTTATAGTAAAGATAGATATAAAAATTCTTGTAATAATTAATCGGAATAACATCATAGTGTTCCTTTTTTAATACATCAAAAAGTTTTGAGGGGGTATTTATTGTTTCTAAATAGTCTTTGTCCAAATTTTTAGTTGCTGATATATTTCCTTCTTTATCGGCTAAAATATACGGTATTGTCTGGTTTTCGGAAATGAGTTCCGTGTAAAATGAAATGTCTTCGTAAGGAGAAGCGGTATTAATTCGATGAAAAGCTTTTGCCATCATATTGGCTTTACGTTGTTCTTCAATACGAACTTTCTCAAAGAATTCGTTGGTATATTTTACTAAACTAGCTTTTCGTTGTATGGCATTTGCCCAAATTTCAATTTTATTTCTTTCACTTTGTGAAATGCTGTCAACTAAAATATTGGAATACCATATAGTTAACGTGAAAATAATAAATGCGACTATAAAAAGAACCCATTTCCATTTAGCATACGATGTATTCAACTCTGAAGTTTTTAAATATTTACAATCAATTCCATCTCATTTTTATAGGTAACAGGTATTGATTTTACACCTGTTACTTTTAAAATAGGGTGGTTTATTCAACAATCAATTTTTTAACTATAGTATTTTCATTATTAACGATAGTTATGAAATAAAATCCTTTAGCATAATCGCTTATGGAGAATTTTAATAGTTGATTCGATTCAATAGTATTAATTTCTTCTGTATACAATATTTTTCCGCTAAGATCAGAAATCCTAACAGAAGTTTTACCGTTGATTCCATTAGTTTTCAAGAAGAAATAATTGTTTGCAGGGTTAGGATATATTGAAATTGAATTTTGATTCTCAAATTGATTAATACCGACAGTTGAACGTATATAAAGTGTTGTTGCTTCCGATTCGCCGCATTCATTCACTGCTTTTACCGAAAGAGTGCCATAACCGGGTGTTGGAACAAACACGGTAATACTATTGGTTTTACTGTTTCCCATCCATTGGTTATTGGTGATATTCCAGTTATAAGAAGTTGCATTGAATACAGGTTCAGCACTATACATATATTTCCCGATTTGTGAA
>CAYZQG010000118.1:0-5646 GCA_964480685.1 uncultured Lentimicrobiaceae bacterium | reverse complement strand
AGAAATTGATGAAAAAATTATTAATAACATTTTCGAATGTATGAAAAAAAATAAAGGAAATGTATCTGTTCTCTTTAAAGTTTTTGATTTTCAAAACAATTTGGATATTCAGCTTTCCTGTCCGCTTAAAGTCAATGTAGCCGATTTTTGTAATGACATAAAAAATTTATCTACCATTGAAATAAAACTTTCAAAATAGGAACAGTATAAATTACAAAAATTGCTAAATATCTTAATTTTAGATAGAATACTTTATTTAAAAATTGTATTTTTGCAAAAAAATTAATTCATATACTTTATTAAAAAATTTTTATTTATGAAAAGAAAAGTTATCCTTCAAGGTATGTTATTCATTTCGTTTTGGAGTATAAACCTAGGTTTTGCCCAGATCGAATCGAATAATAAAACAACGATTTACATTCATAAAACAAACGACCCTTCCGAACCGACAGGAGCTATTTTAACGAGTCCATTAAAAATTGACAACCAATCTATTGAAGAAGTTGACTTGCAATGGGATGTAGTTCACCCTTTTCAGCAAATTCAAAAACAAACAACGACCGGCGATTATACAAATAAACGAATTTTAAAACCCGGCGAAGCTTTAATTTTTAAAGTCGAAAACAACATAGTAACCGAAGATTCTTCCATGTTTCCCGTTTTTTCACAGGAAATTGAAAATGCCATTGCTCGTGTCCCTGCTTGGCTGCATTACGATTTGAGGTTTAAATTCAGAATGATAACCAACACTTCGCATCGAACCAAAATGATAAACTTATTGAATACAACCCCCAAACAATATTTAGACGAAGTTGCTTTTATGCTCACCTATCTCCCGTATGAAGTATTGAAAGACAGCCGTTTTATTAACGATTGGGATTATTTGATTAAAAATGTGGAGTTAATCTACACCACAGCCGATTCGTTGAAATATGTTCGTTTGGTCGAAAAAGGTGATACCAATACCGGCAATTGGAAAACCACCACCGAATATAAAATTAAAAAAGGCAGTAATTTTATTTGGCGAGAAATTGATCCTTATTATTACTATCAATTTATTGTCATGCCCAAATTAGAGCAAGAAGGAGTGTATATAACGGATAACATCTCTTCAACAACTCAAAGAACATGGGGCTACGGATGGCGCGAATACCTTTGGTTTGATCCCGATTCAACGCATTCGTACAAGCCGGTACATATTTCGGGCTACAAAGTTGTAGATGCACAAGGACATTACGACACCCTTACCATTGATTCCGTTCCTCGTTTGGGAGATATTATGCAAATGCCGGAATATTTGTGGGATGAATCCATGACAATCTACTTCTTTAACAGAGATTTCAAAGCTACCGATGACGCTATGAACGTATTAGGCAATTGGTGTTCACGCTGTGTGCCGATGGATGTAACGACTTCAGGCGATTATCGTCCGTCTCAACCCAATCACATTGCATGGAAACACATTGGCAATTGCCACGAAGACGCTTTATTGGTTGCCGCTGCCGCTCGTACTTGTTTAATCCCATTAATGCACATCGGCGATTTTTGCGATGACCATGTTTGGGGAATGTTCCACGACGGAGGCGACACAATATGGCATCATTTCGAATTTTTTAGAGGAGGTTGCTCCCCAAGCAGACCTTATTTCTGGGGAATGACCAATATGCAAGAATACGGTAATTACGGTTGGAACAGCTCTTTAGTACAAGGATATGTTCCCGATGGAACTTTATATAACGTTTCTAATTGTTATTCCGAAAACAAACCAAGCTCCATGCTCGATTTAACGATTACCGATTCGTTGGGCAAGCCTATTGATGGTGTTCAAGTTAATCTTTATTCTACCAATACCCAAACGGGATCAACGTATATTATGTCTGCCGGTTATTTGTGGACCGATGCTAACGGACGTATTTTAACGCCAATCGGTACGGGTAAAAAATATTATATGAAAATTTCTCACCCTAAATACGGTAGTTTTCCAACCGAAAGCGGAAAAGTATATGTGCTTATGAGTACCAATACCACTGCCGGTAAAACCTATAACCCAACTTTTGTAATGCCTTCTTCACCCAAAGCAAGTTCTAGGGTAAAACGTGGACAAGACACCTACGATGCTACCAATAGTTTAAAAATCAGTTTTTCGGCTAAAAATATTACTACCGGCAATAATCCCGAAGATGGACAATCTTCTACTTTTTATCAACGCACCGGCACCGATGCTTTTTTATATGCCCATGTTTTTACCGAAGAACAAATGAATACATTTCTCTCGTCGGGAACCGCTCCTGTAAACTCAACCTATAGTTTTGCCGAAAAACAATCGGGCGAATTTGCAATTCCGGTAAAAAAGAGTGGAAAGACGTATATAGCCTTAACCAACGATTTTAATTATAAAAACTTTATTGAAATTGAATATCGAAGCGATATTGTTAGCGGGGCTAAATTTGACTTAGCGATACATGATTCGAAAGAAAATCAAGAAATAGCTATTTCGGTCTATCCCGTTCCTGCTGATAATATTTTGATTATTAAGTCAATAGAAAATCCTTTACGCCAAATTCAACTGATGGATATGACCGGGAAAATTATTCAATCCTATCAAGGAAACGAAAACTCCGAAATGACAATCGACATTAGCCATTTAACAACCGGATTTTATTTTGTAAGCGTTCATACCGAACAAGGAAAAACTGTTCGGAAATTTGTTAAACAATAACAAATTAAAGTATTATATTTATCTATAATAAACTGAAAAAAGTATAGAAAACATGCATTTTCTATGCTTTTTTTGCGTACCTTTGCAACACTAAAAATTGAACTGGGATGTAAGATTAACGTAAAGTATAGGAGGGATTAACGATGATAGAAACTTTAACATTTGAAAAATTGAAATGGCTACATATTCAAAATCCCACCGATGAAGACTTAAGCATTTTACAAAAAGAATACGATTTTCACCCCTTAGATATTGAAGACTGCCGCAGTTACACTCAACGTCCTAAAATAGATATTTACGACGATTATTATTTCATCATCCTTCACTTTCCACATTTCGATAATCTAAAACGATTTGTTAAAGCCAAAGAAGTAAAAATATTTTGGGGAAAAGAATATATCATCACTATAGGGCAATCTCACTGGGTTGTAGAAGATTTATTTAATTACTATAAACGCAATCCCAACGCCTTTTCCGATTTAATTTCAACATCCAGCGATGCAGTGCTTTATACCATTTTAAATAGATTAATAAATGAATCCTATTTACTTATTAATCAGGTTGGACAAGAAATTGATGAAATGAATCGTAATTTATTCAGTAAAAATGCCGAGAAAACGATTGAAAGAATATCGGTTATTAGAAAAAATATTATCCAACTAAATACCATCTTTAAACCACAACTTCGTGTATTTCACAAATTCGAATCGGGCGAAATCAAAGGCTTTGAATCCAAAGAAGACATGGAAGATTACTGGGGAAATATTTTAGACTTATACCAAAAAATGTGGGATATGATTGAAGATTTTGAAGAATTAACCGATTCTTTATCCTCTATTTTCGGTTTTGTTCAAGCAAATCGCAATAACGAAGTGATGCGAATGCTAACCATTATTTCG
Source organism: uncultured Lentimicrobiaceae bacterium (assembly GCA_964480685.1). GTDB lineage: Bacteria > Bacteroidota > Bacteroidia > Bacteroidales > WCHB1-69 > UBA5266. Next base: position 2,028 of record CAYZQG010000118.1, on the reverse strand, counting down.
ACTATTGTTTTACCTTTAACATTTATTAGTGGATTGTATGGTATGAATGTTCAACTCCCTTTTGGAGCCAATCCTTTCGCATTTTGGATGATAATTGGTTTATGTATCAGCATCGTTTTGTTTTTAATGATTTATTTTAAACGAAAAAAATGGATGTAATGTAATAATCAATTATACAATAAAATATAAATTTGTTTAGTATAAAAATATATGGATATTAAATTAAATAAAATAGAAGAAGCATTAGAAGACTTTAAAGAAGGAAAATTTCTTATTGTTGTTGATGACGAAGACCGAGAAAACGAAGGCGATTTTATCATAGCCGCCGAAAAAATTACTGCCGAAAAAGTTAATTTTATGATGAGCTATGGAAGAGGTGTTTTATGTGCTCCCATTACCACTCAACGTTGTAAGGAGTTAAACCTTGAAATGCAAGTTACGAGCAATACGTCTTTACACGAAACCCCCTTTACCGTAACGGTTGATTTGCTTGGAAATGGTTGTACAACAGGTGTTTCTATGTATGACAGAGCGTCAACCATACAAGCTTTGGCAAATCCGGAAATTAAACCCAAAGATTTAGGTCGTCCCGGACATATTAATCCATTACGAGCTAGAGACGGTGGCGTTTTAATACGTGCCGGTCATACTGAAGCAACCGTTGATCTTGCCCGTTTATCAGGTTTATATCCTGCAGGTGCTCTTATCGAAATTATTAACCAAGATGGCACTATGGCTCGTTTGCCCCAATTAATGGAAGTATCTAAAAAACATGATATCAAAATAATCAGTATTCAAGATTTAATTGCTTATCGCATCAAAACCGAAACCTTTATTCACAGAGAAGAAGAAGTAAATCTTCCTACCGAATTTGGAGATTTTAAATTGATCGCTTATTCTCAATTAAACAACAACCTGACTCATTTAGCTTTAAAAAAAGGCAATTGGGAAAAAGACGAACCCATCTTAGTACGGGTTCATTCTTCGTGTGCTACCGGCGATATTTTCGGCTCTTGTAAATGTGATTGCGGACATCAATTGCATGAATCCATGAAAATGATTGAAAAGGAAGGAAAAGGATTAATTCTTTATATGAGTCAAGAAGGAAGAGGTATTGGATTGATAAATAAATTAAAAGCATATCATTTGCAAGAAATGGGACGAGATACCGTTGAAGCCAATCTTGAACTCGGATTCAAAGCCGATGAAAGAGATTACGGCATCGGTGCTCAAATATTAAGAGACCTGAATGCAACCACCATTCTTCTTATCACAAATAATCCTACAAAACGTGTAGGATTAGCCGGTCACGGCATTGTAATTAAAAAAATCATTCCGATTATTATTAAACCTAATAGTTTCAATGAAAAGTATTTACGTACCAAACAAGAAAAAATGGGACATAAATTAGACTTAACAAAAAAATAAAATATGTTTTCGCTGGTCGATGAAGAAATTGAAGCCTATTGTGAAGCCCATTCTTCACCGGAAGAAACGGTCTTGTATGAATTATTCAGGGAAACCCATCTCAAAACCGTTCGTCCACGCATGGTATGCGGTCATATTCAAGGATTATTTCTTGAATTTTTAAGTCAATTTATTCAACCGGAACGTATTCTTGAATTAGGTACGTTTACGGCTTATGCAACGATTTGTTTGGCTAAAGGATTAAAAGAAAACGGATTAATTTACACAATCGAAGAAAATCGTGAATATGAATCAATTATTACCAACTCCTTACAAAATGCTAATGTGATTTCTAAAACGAAATTGCTTTTTGGCGAAGCCTTAGACCTTATTCCATCTCTAAACGAAACATGGGATATTATTTATATTGATGCCGATAAAACAAATTATTTACATTACTATACTTTGCTGTTGCCGTCGCTTAAAAAAGGTGGAATAATTTTGATTGATAATGTGTTATGGAGCGGAAAAATTTCAAAAAAATCCAATTCCGACGATAAAGATACAAAAGCCATACATAAATTGAATGAATTTATTCAACAAGATTGTCGAGTTAAAAAT
>CAYZQG010000117.1:0-5688 GCA_964480685.1 uncultured Lentimicrobiaceae bacterium | reverse complement strand
ATTTTACGGTATCTGTTGATATAAATGTCTTTATAGCGGCTAAAACCACAACCTTTGTCATTAATTAACAACGTATAATAACCGTTTGATAAAACACCGATTTCGGGAACGGAGCTTAAATAATCGTATTCGCGAATATCGTTTTCCTGTCTTTCTTTCGGATATTTATAACGTTTGAATTTTGAGATTTTCAAATCAATATACGGTTTTATTTGTGCTTTTTCTTTCAGCAATGTTTCCATCGATTGGATTTTTTTATCTTGATGGAAATAATTTTGAATGCAATTTGATTTTAAATAATTAGTTAACGAAGACAAAATCATTCCTTGATGATGAGCATAATGTGCTTCTACATTTACTTTATCTTCTTCATCATAGGATTCAAAGAAACCGAATTCATGATACATATTCAACTGTTTGAATTTTTGAATATTTTCAAACACTTCCTTGTCTTTGATACCGATAACCATCAACGAACTGTAAGGAGAAATAACAATACGGTTTGAAATGGTATTTTGAAATTTTAAATAGGGCACGCCAAAAGCTTTGTATTTATAATTTTGCGCATCGTCCAATTCATGGTATCCGGCTTCGGAAATTCCCCAAGGAAGATTTCTATCAATCTCTTTCATAAATTCTTTTTGGGTGTAATAAGCAAAATTATACGTTTCATCCATCAAGGTATGTTTATACGTTTTCATGAAAATGAGAGGCATAAAATATTCGAAAAGAGTGCCATACCATGATGCAACGCCTTTATAGAATTTATATTTGGTTAAGGTTTTATCCAAACAAAACCAATGTTTATACGGAACATCGCCTTTACTGATGGCAATAAAACTGGTTAATCGTGCTTCGGAAGCAAAATTATTATAGTGATAAGGGAGTAAGGTTTGGTCTCGATAATCAAAGCCTATGCTGAAAACATCGAGGGTTTTGTTGTAAAGCTTTGTGAAATTGGTATTGTCAATAAGTCGTAAAACATTATTTAATAAGATTTTATTGTTATTCTTTTTCAGAAATCCTTTCACAACATATAAACAGGCTACAAAATTTCCGCTATCGGCGGTTGAAACAAAAAAGGGATGCAATTCATCCAATGTATATATGCTATACCAATTAAATAAATGTCCTTCCCATTTTTTTAATTTAATAACATTATCAATGATTTTTTCCAATAAATACATAGCTTCTTTTAAAGGTATAAAACCCAATTCATACGCCGATATAACACTCACCAGCGAATAGCCGATATTGGTAGGCGAAGTTTTGTAATCTGTTTTTTGGGTACGGTTTAATTGATAATTGTCGGGAATTAAAAAATTTGTTTCTTCTTGCAGTAAACTATGAAAATAATTCCATGTTCGAAATGCAATTTCTTGAACTTCTTTCACCTCATTTTCATCTAAATGCTTTTCATCCGTTTTAATTTTTTTTCCGAGGCGGTACATTCGAAAAGGGGCTAAACACCAACTGAATGCTATCAATAAAGCTACATAAAAATAAATATAGGTTTGACCGGTTTTAAAATACCAGGTTCCCAATAGAAATAATAAAGCTACTAAAAAATTAATACGAAAATTGCGAATATAACTGTTTAAGGTATTTTTGGTCATTTTTTCCGCATCTTCGGATGTAATCCAATTTAACAGATTCTTTTTACTGACAAACATTCTATATAAAGCTCGGATAATTGCATCTAAATATAGGAAAGCTTCTTTGGGTAAAATGGATAAAACAATGACCGATTTATGAATTACTACGCCTATTCCGCGAACTAAGGTCATATAATACCGAACATAGCGACTAAATTTATGTTTATACAACACTCTTGAAATCAAATAAAAGAAAATGGGCGTTGAAACAACAATCAGCACAACCACTAAATAAATCAAAGGATTGTGTTTGCCGATAGTAAATCCGTAAAAGAGTAAGATTAACAATGCCATACTCATTACGCTTCGACGTAGGTTATCGAAAATTTTCCATTTTCCCAGTACATGCACCGGATTGTCTACTTTTTCACCTTGTTCGTTTGTTACTTTTTTCTTTAACCATTGAATAATTTGCCAATCACCTCTTACCCAACGATGATGACGTTTGGCGTCGTCTAAATAATTGGAAGGACTATCATCAAACAAAATAACGTCGTTTATCAAACCGCAACGTAAATAATTGCCTTCCAATAAATCGTGACTGAGAATAAGATTTTGAGGAAAGGTACCCGATAGAATTTGTTGAAATACTTTCAGATCATAAATTCCTTTGCCGACAAAACTTCCTTCATTAAAGGTATCTTGATACAATTCATACGAAGCGGTCGTATAGACATCCAAACCACCCAAACCTGAAAATAGTTGTGCATATTTTGATTTATTGGTAACTTCAATATCAACATTGACACGTGGTTGCATAATGGCATAACCCGAAACTACACTTTTGCCGTCTTGAGACAAAACCGGACGATTCATCGGATGAGCAATGGCACCAATGAGTTGGAATGCCGAATACAATACCAATTGCGTATCGGTATCTAACGTAATAATATAATTAATCGGTTTATCGAAGCCATCCAAGCTTTGACACTGAAAAAGTTCTTGTTTCTTTTCTTCGGATAAATTGCCAAGAATCAAATCGTTGAAATGTAAAATGGCTCCGCGTTTGCGCTCAAATCCCAGATAACACCTTTCGCTTTCGCTATAAAAACGATGACGATAAATGAAATTGAAAATGGTTTTGTTGTATTTTTCGTTTAATTCTTTTACCTTATTCATACCCGTTTCGATGAGTTCGGCATCAAAATCGGTATATTTTGTCGTTTCAGACGAACAATCACCTAACAAGGTAAAATACAAATTATCCGAAAGGTTTGAAAGATAATATACTTCAAGATTGTCAAACATTTGTAGTATTTTTTCTTTCGTTTTAAGAATGGTAGGAATAATAACCATGGTACTGTATTCTTCCGGAATACCTTTTTCAAATTTTAGTTTTAATGTACTGGTCGGATAATGAAGATATTGCAAAAGTTGATTTATAATCTCTATTACAAATTGACTTATCGGAATCAAAAGCAAAAGAAAAGCAACATAGCCCATATAAACAGACAATAATGCCGATAAAATAAAGGTAAGTATAAAGACAATCAAAATATAAGCGTATGTTCTTTTTTTATAATTTTTAGGTTTGAATAAAACCCATCCAATATGACGATTGGTTGCATTTGCTTCGTCAACAAGTTTTAGTGTATATTGATATTCGTTTATTTGCTGTTTTTTAGCATCTCGAATAATCTTTGTTCGATAGTTATTTTTATTGTTGTCGTAGGTTTGTGAATACATGCCCGCTTTTTCCGACATCAACGCTTTTTCGGTAAAACTTATCCCGCTATAGCATTCCGAAATTTCAAATTTCGTCATTTTCTTTAACGAGACAAAAAGATTTGATATCAGTATGTTATTTATTGCCGAAGCATCTATTTCTTGTTGAAGTATTTTTGTTAAAGAGGTATTGTGTTTGGTAAGAATCTCTTGAAAAAGAAGATTCAAGTTTTCGGGGATATTTTCGAGCGTATCAAAAAAATTGTTTAGTAACTGATCTAAATAATAGGGGTTTTTGGCAATGTCGTTGTTTCGCAACATTTTTTCCAAAATAGAAGAAGTTCCCGAAAGTTTAATTTCTTCTTTAATTCGCGAAAAAAGCTGTTCCGCTTTCAGTTTTTCCTGTAACTTGATTTTTAATTTCTGCGATAACTCACTGATTTTATATATTAAAATCAGTTTAAATAAGACATAAATAAAATTTATTTCGATATATGAAAAATAATCTTCATTTTTTTTCTGATACTCATTGATGTGTTTAAAAATTAACTCAATATCAATTTGAAAATTTAATGCATTCAATTGAGTATGCAATAAATCATGCAAAAGAAGTTTGCGTTTGGGTTTTATTTTCAAAAAATCTTTTGAGCGTAATTCTTCGCGTAAGGTTTTTTCTTGTTCACTGATAATAAAATAATTATCAAGAATCCATTCGTTGGTGCTGCCAACAATTCGTTTGTTTTTCGTTTCTTCTACCAATATTTTATAGTATTTGGTGATTTCCTCTATGTTTGAAACGAACTCTTTATATATTACATTCCGCATTGAATAATTAATTTAATTCTGATTGTCAATAAAACACCTTTTGCGTGTTCTCTGATTTTGCTTGTTTGTTTCTTGTTTTTCTTATTTTGCAAATATACAAAATAATTCGCTATTGTTCGATAAAAATATTTCGGATATTGTGTTTGATTTAATGTAAGGGTAATCATTTTCAGTATTTGGGGAAAAACTATAAGCGTAGCGTGAAAAATAATGCTTTATCGGCGGATAAAATGGAGTATACCGACAAAGTTAAAACGCTCGTATAGCTCTTACTCGGTGTAATTCCGATTTATAATAACCTCCATTGGGCGGATATCCGTCGTTGCCGTATTGTGAATAGGCATTTCCGATACTTGCTTCGGTTGAGCTCCAATATAAGGTATCGGCAAAATTGCCCATATTTTTCATTAAGGCTAAGTTAAAATACATTTTAAAACATTCTGATTTTGAAGGTAAAAACCAATCATCATATCCGTTTAAAACTAGATCGGAACAAATTTTTGCGGCATAATTGCCTTCACCTTGAGCCTCCACTATGATTTTAGTGTTGTTTACACCTGTTCCATATCCTGTACCGGTTGCAAAGGTAAGCATATCACTTCCATTCGACCAAGGAGCTCCCTCCGACTGATCGGTAGCTGCACAAATAAAACCATGCTCTTCGGTATCATCAATGTAAAAAATAATGCCCCCACCATAACTTTGACCAATGGAATAGCTTATTTCATCTTCCTTATCATCTTTGCAACTAATTGGGAATATAATTATTAAACTTGTTAAAACAAACATTAATATCTTTTTCATACGAGTTATATTAAAATTATTTTTTTAAAATTTAGCCGCTACCTTTCGCTACTCCATTTAAAACGAAAAATATATGGACTCATCGTTAATGGTTCCACTTACTATGCCTCCGGTACCGTTTGCATTCACAATAATTGTAATTCGCATATTGATAGTCTCATCGCATTGAGGTCCGGAAATATGTACACCTCCACCAATTTGCATGCTCGAAGCCGTTCCAAAAGAACTACCTCCCGAAAGTAAGGAAAAGGTTCCCGTTAACGAAACATACGGATCGCCAGTCATGGTATAGGTTTCGCCTTCGGACTCATATTGAAAATCATGTATCGTTTCGGTTAGACCTATTAATAAAAGTCCTCCCGTTGTTTCATTGGTTTGATCATCGAAGGTGATGTTTCCGGTAACGGTTCCAAATACATGAATTTCACCACCTTTTGAACCTTCTACCCGTTCATCTACACTGTAATTTACAGGATAGGATGACTTTAATACTTTATCGCTTGTTGAATCTTGTTGTGAGTTCCACACCATTCCGGCGTTAAACAAAGACTCAATGATGGCTTTTTTATTTATTTCCGTAACATCTTTCTTACAACTGCTCAACAGAAGTAGTACCAAAACAGGTATTAAAAGAATTGTCCTTTTCATGTTATTTTGTCAGTGTTTATCGTGCTGACGCCGCACACGTTAATTTGAATTTATGTTAAGATGAACCTTAATATACGGTAAATTATACGTT
>CAYZQG010000116.1:0-5762 GCA_964480685.1 uncultured Lentimicrobiaceae bacterium | reverse complement strand
GATATAGTAAAAGATGGAGAACCCATTCCTACTACATCAGAATTAAATTCAGCAGCATTATTAATCACTACATCTGATGTAGAAGTTCCTCATTTCTTTTTAGCTGATGCTAGTGAAAATTTACTAAGAGAAATTCACAATGCTGGTGCTGTAGCTAAGAGATATGTTTTTTGTGCAGAATTCGATGCTGCAACTGCTTCAGAACCTGTTTTAGAATTATGGGATGATGAGGATTTAGATTCTGTTTTAAATTATTGTTTAGGAGCTGGAGTTCCTAGCGATTCATTTTTTAGAGGAATAACAACTACAGGCGGTACTCCGATAGTTTCTTGGACAGGGAGTAGATTAGCTGGAAGCACAGCAACACATTTCTTATGGCTTAATGATGAAGACGGTGCTTTAGCAGTTGCTAAAGACCTTTATTTTAATTTAAGGATAACCATTCCTGCTTCTTTTGCATATTTGATAGAATCAGAAATATTACGTGGATCATTAAGACCACAGAAGCAACGAGTAATATCAGTTCCTTGAGCTTTTTTTACTTTGGGCATTAATTGACGAACATCGGCAGGAACCGGATACATGCGTATTCCGTTTAAGGCTCGCTCTAACATGTGGGTTTGAATACCGGCTTTATTGAATGGTTTTACCCATTCTCTTACTGCGGTATTGGGATTTTCACCATACATTAAATTTACTTGTTCGAAGGCTCCGCCGTTGGTTTCAATACGCGAAAAACATCCCATTTCCACTATAACAGGGGCAATTTTGACGAGTTGGTCTACACGTGGCACATATTTACCGGATGATTGCCACATATCTCTATATAACAGACTGAATTTTATCTCTTTTGCCATTGCAATTTTTTTGTGCAAATATACAAAAAAAAGCATATTGAACATATTAAAATTATAATCTATAAATTTTCTAAAAAAATTAATTTATTTCAATATTGTCTAATAAAAAATATTACTTTTGCAGTTGAAAAAAGTGGATAGATTTGATTTGATTGCAACCACTAAAAAATGCTAAAACAAAAACATTTCTTATCAATCATTTCAATCCATTCATTTTAAGATTATTTAGTTACAACAATTAAAATTTTAAAATATGGCTTATTTATTTACATCCGAATCCGTTTCGGAAGGACATCCCGACAAAGTATCGGACCAAATATCAGATGCATTATTAGATGAATTTTTACGTCATGATCCGGCATCAAAAGTAGCGTGTGAAACCCTTGTTACAACCGGATTGGTTGTATGTGCCGGCGAAGTTAAAACAAAAGGATACATTGATATTCAGTCTATAGCACGAAAAGTGATAAAAGAAATCGGTTATACCAAAGGCGAATACATGTTTGAAAGTAATTCGTGTGGTATCATATCGGCAATCCATGAACAATCGCCCGACATTAATCAAGGGGTAGAAAGAGCCGATTTGGAAAATCAAGGTGCCGGCGACCAAGGCATGATGTTTGGGTATGCCGTGAAAGAAATGGACAATTTAATGCCGGCTCCCATCGAATTGGCACATATATTTATGCAGGAATTGGCAGCTATTCGCAAAGAAGGTAAGAAAATGAAATACTTACGCCCCGATTCCAAATCACAGGTAACGGTAGAATACAATGCGAAAGGTGTTCCGGTAAAAATCAATACCATTGTTATTTCCACTCAGCACGATGATTTTATTAAACCCAAAGATGACAGCAAAAAAGCACAAGAAAATGCTGACAACGAAATACTTGCTATCATAAAAAACGATGTGGAAAAGATATTAATTCCACGGGTAAAAAAAATGTGTCCTTCTCATATCAGCAAACTTTTTAAAGGAGATTTTCAATTGTACGTTAATCCGACCGGAAAATTTGTTATCGGTGGACCTCATGGAGATACCGGTTTAACGGGCAGAAAAATAATTGTTGACACCTATGGAGGCAAAGGAGCTCACGGCGGGGGTGCATTTTCGGGAAAAGATTCATCGAAGGTGGATCGTTCGGCTGCGTATGCTGCACGGCACATTGCTAAAAATTTAGTAGCTGCCGGTGTAGCCAATGAAGTATTGGTACAAGTTGCGTATGCTATCGGCATTGCAAAACCGGTTGGTTTATTTATCAACACTTATAATACATGTAAAATAAAAGACAGTAGCGGAAAGAAAATCAGCGATTCCGATATAGCCGATAAAGTAAATACGATTTTTGATTTACGTCCTTATGCAATCATTCAACGTTTCGGTTTGCAAAATCCCATTTTCCAAGCTACCGCTTCTTACGGACATTTTGGGAGAGATCCTTTCAAAAAAGAAGTAGAAGTATATTATTCGGGCGAAAATGTTAAAAGTAAAAAAATAAACGGAGACACTAAAAATTTTAAAGAAATCGAATTCTTTACGTGGGAAAAATTGGATTATGTTGACAAGATAAAAAAAGCATTTGATTTATAATATTTTGATTAGTTATATTCATAAAAGTATAAAAAAACACTTGTTTTTCTAATTATTTTTTCTACTTTTGTCAACTTAATAAAATATTATTCCAAATGGAAATTACAAGAACATTTGAATTATTAGATTGGTTATTAGAAAAATACCAAAAAAAAGACATCCTTGCCGGGAAAAAAGACGGGGAATGGATAACTTATAGTACAAACGATTACTATAAATATTCCGTTTTGATGAGTTATGGTTTTCATGAAATCGGACTTCGAAAAGGAGATAAAGTGGTTACAATCACGAATAATCGTCCGGAGTTTAATATCATTGATATGGCTCTTAGTATGTTAGGAATAATACATGTCCCTATTTACCCAACATTAAATCCTCACGATTACGAAACCATTATTAATCATTCCGATGCTAAAGTTGTGATAATCGGTATTCGGCAAATATATACCCGTGTTCAACCGGCATTTGCCAATTTCATTAATCATCCCGAAATTTATACGTTAGATAAAGTTGAAAATGAAAAAGTTTTATATGAAATATTAAAACTCGGTATTTCGACACGAAAAAAGAATGAAGAAGTAATCAACGAAATTAAAAAGACCATACTTCCCGATGATGTGGTAACTATTATTTATACTTCCGGCACCACAGGCGATCCGAAAGGCGTTATGTTGAGTCATCGGAATTTAATTTCAAATTTCACTGCCCATGCCGAAGCCCAACCCTTGAATCATAATCATAAAATTGTCAGCTTTTTACCACTTTGTCATATTTATGAACGGAGTATGAATTATGAATATCAGTATCTTGGAGTAAGCGTTTATTATGCGGAAAGTTTAGCTACGATTGCGGCAGATATTTTAGATGTGAAGGCAAACGGATTTTGTACCGTACCGAGAATATTGGAAATGGTTTACGATAAATTTATTTCAGCAGGGAAAGATTTACACGGAATTAAAAAATTAATTTATTCTTTAGCTATCTTTCATGGACATCGATATGATTTTAATAAAAATTTTTGGTATAAATTGTGGTTAAAAATTTTTGATAAATTAGTCTATGTCAAATGGAGAGAAAAGTTAGGAGGTAATCGAATGGCAATTGTTTGCGGTAGCTCAGCGGTAAGAGATAAAATTGTTCGTTTATTTCATGCAGCGGGATTGGAAGTGTACGAAGGATATGGTTTATCGGAAACCTCTCCCGTTGTTGCTGTAAATAATGCGAATACAAACACTGTAAAAATTGGTACGGTAGGTGCCATTTTAAGAGGTGTTGAAGTAAAACTTGCTGATGACGGAGAAATTTTAACCAAAGGGCCTTCTTTAATGCTTGGTTATTATAAAGATCCTGAATATACCAAACAAGTAATTGATGAAGAAGGGTGGTTTCATACGGGAGATATTGGTAAATTTATAGACGAAAAATTTTTAAAAATTACCGATCGTAAAAAAGAAATATTCAAATTATCTTCAGGCAAATATATTGCTCCTCAGCTAATTGAAAATATGTTTAAAGAATCTCCGATGATAGTTGATATTATTGTTATCGGTGAAAACGAAAAATTTACTTCTGCAATTATATCTCCTAATTTCAATCATTTGCATTTTTGGGCAGGAAAACATAAAGTTCATTATCGAGATAATACCGAGTTGATTTCTCAACCCGAAATGTTAAAACGTTTTCAAAAAGAAATAGATATTTTAAATAAAAATTTAGCTCCACACGAGCAGATTAAATGTTTTCGTTTAGTAGTTGATGAATGGAGTCCTCAAACCGGCGAACTATCTCCCACTCTTAAATTGAAACGCAATGTGTTAATGAAAAAATATCAAAGCCTTATAGATCAGATATACAATAAAAACTCGGATGCGAACGGTCATGGTTTTAGTTTTAAAAACATTAATCTTTCATTAATTAATCTTAGATCATCCATTGATTCCGCTATTAAAAAAACCGGTGAAACATTGAAGCCGGGAAATTCCAATAAAAATAATCCCGATTAAATTACCCCCGTATGGAGATAACAAGAACGTTCGATTTTCTAGAACAATTAAAAGAAAAATTTGCATTTAAAACTGATATTTTATCTCAAAAAAAGAATGGCGTTTGGATTAAATTCAGTGTAGAAAACTACTACGAAATAGCTCATTTATTGAGTTATGGTTTCTTAGCACTGGGTTTACAACCTAAAGATAAAGTGGTAACAATCACTAATAATCGTCCTGAATGGAATTTTATTGATATGGCTTTGGGTTTGGCTAATTTGGTTCATGTACCCGTTTATCCTACTCTTGGAACCGATGATTATACGTATATTATTAATCATAGCGATGCAAAATTAATAATAATTGGAAATGAAACAATTTTCGGAATAGTTAATCCTGCGATTCAAACATTTGATAATAAGCCTATTATATACACCATTAACCAAATTGAAAATCAAAAAAATGTCGAAGAAATTAAGTTACTCGGCATCAATACACGAACTATTTACAGCCCTATAATTGAAGAAAATAAAAAAAATATAAAAGGGGATGATTTGTGTACTATAATTTATACGTCGGGAACAACCGGTTTGCCAAAAGGAGTTATGCTGTCACATCGAGCTATTACCTTTAACGCAATGGCTCACGGTAATATGCAAATAGTTGACCATCACCATAGAATGTTGAGTTTTTTACCGCTTTGCCATATTTATGAGAGAAGCATGAATTATTCTTACCAATATCTTGGTGTAAGTATTTATTATGCGGAAAGTTTAAGTACAATTGGCGCCGATCTGAAAGATGGGAATGTGAACGGATTTTGTTCCGTTCCCCGTGTTTTGGAAATGACATTTGAAAAATTTCGCTCTGCCGGCAAAGATTTAAAAGGGATAAAAAAGAAAATCTATTTTTGGGCATTCAATGCGGGACAAAAATTCGATAACAATAAAAAATCACCTTTATATTTATTGAAATATAAAATTGCCGATAAATTAATATATTCCAAATGGCGAACATCACTGGGAGGAAACGAATTATTAATCGTTTCGGGAGGTTCTTCCATTCAAGCCAAAATTGTTCGGTTATTTACAGCAGCTAAAATGAGAGTAGTTGAAGGTTATGGACTTACCGAAACATCTCCGGTTATTGCCGTCAACCGACCCAAAGATAACTTAGTACTTATCGGAACGGTTGGTAAACTAATTGACGGCATTGAAATGAAATTGGCTGATGATGGAGAAATTCTAACGAAAGGAGTTTGTTTAATGATGGGCTATTATAAAGATCCTGAATATACCAAACAAGTAATTGATGAAGAAGGGTGGTTTC
>CAYZQG010000115.1:0-5797 GCA_964480685.1 uncultured Lentimicrobiaceae bacterium | reverse complement strand
CAATCAAATAAAAGGATTGATAGGAGCTAAAACCGCCGATCCGGTTATGTTCGATATTTTTAATATTTTACCTAAAGAATTACGGACAGCTTCTAGTCCGTATCATGTTATGTTGTAACTTACTCGCGATTTAGCTTATCAAACAGGATCTTCCGATCCGGAAGAAATGGTAGCAAAAAGTTTGTTTGTGTTGCCTCCGGCTTGGGCTTGGTATTATAAAATTGTAACATCACATATTAAATTAATGCCGGTCTTCCGATTTATAATTTCTTAGGTGAAATAAAGTTATTGAAATTACGTGAGTTAAACGCTGCCACAAATCCGATTGAGTATTATTTAGATAAAAAATAAATCATTAATATATTGGGATTTAAAATTAGACATTTTAATATGATAAAATGTAATGTTTAACCCTTCTCAATCCGCTTTTTTTGGTGTTGCAACAAGCTCCGAACAAGATTGCAATCTCCTTTTTAGAAAATAACCATAAAGAATTAGTTAATTTCTCATTCAACATTGTTTATTCCTTTTTGTTTTTTAGTATTTTTGCATTATAAAAATTCGTTCTTTGTCAATAAATTTTAAATACTAACAACATGAATCAAGAGATTTTACAATTACAACCTTCAAATGTGTGGAAATATTTTTATGAAATTTGTCAAATACCGCATCCATCGAAAAAGGAAGAAAAAATAATTGCCTTTATATTGGAAATAGGCAAAAAATTAGGTTTGGAAACTTTAAAAGATGATGTGGGTAATGTGTTGATACGTAAGCCTGCAACTCATGGGAAAGAAAACATAACACCCGTTGTTTTTCAAAGTCATGTTGACATGGTTTGTGAAAAAAACAAAGACGTAGATTTTAACTTTGAAACCGATGCCATTCAGCCGTACATTGATGGAGAATGGATTAAAGCAAAAGGAACTACACTTGGTGCCGACGATGGTATTGGTGTGGCTATCGCATTGGCAATACTTGAAGATAAAACCCTTGAACACGGTCCGATTGAATGCCTTTTTACTGTGGATGAAGAAACCGGACTTACCGGAGCTTTTGCTTTGAAATCAGGATGGTTAAAAGGTAAAATGTTGCTCAATTTAGACTCTGAAGACGAAGGTCAATTCTTTATCGGTTGTGCCGGTGGGAAAAATACAGTAGCAAATATAGATGTTGAAAAACAGAAAATTCCTGAAAAAACAAGTCCTTTTTTAATTCGTGTTAAAGGTTTAAAAGGTGGACACAGTGGTGATGATATTAATAAAGGTTTGGGAAATGCCGTTAAACTACTAAATCGTGTATTATACGAAGGAACATTCAGTTATGATATGGCAATTTCCACTATTCACGCCGGAAATTTACACAATGCTATTGCTCGTGAAGGTGAAGCCGTTGTGGTAATTCCCGACGCAAACAAAGAAGCTTTTATTCGCTATGTTAAAGACTTAGATAAAACCATTAAAAATGAATTAAAAATAAGCGATTCGGGCGTAGAAGTTTGCATTGAACCTACTGACATGCCAACATTTATTATGGATGAATTTACACAATGCGACTTGGTTGAAGCTTTATATGCCTGTCCTCACGGTGTTTTGGCTATGTCGCAAGATATTGAAAATTTTGTCGAAACTTCTACCAATTTAGCTTCTGTAAAAATGAAAGGCAATAAAATTGAGATCGTTACTAGCCAACGATCTTCTATTGAAAGCAAAAAAGAAGATGCTTGTAACATGGTTGCCAGCGTTTTTGATTTAATGAATGCCGATGTAGAACATAACGACGGTTATCCGGGCTGGACTCCAAATCCAAACTCTGAAGTATTGAATTTATTGAAACAATCTTATGTAAAGCTCTTTAACAAAGAACCCTTAGTCTTAGCCATTCATGCGGGATTGGAATGCGGATTGATAGGCGAAAAATATCCCGACATGGATATGATCTCCTATGGACCCACTCTTCGAGGCGTTCACTCTCCCGACGAACGTTTGTTGATTAAAACCGTTCAAGAAGTTTGGGATTTGACACTAGATTTTCTTACTTCCATTAAAAATTAAGGAAAGCATATTATTTAAATATTCCAATTGATTTTGAATGGTTTAATATGAATATCTATCGTAAATATATCGAAGCCAAAAAATCTAATTAAAATGAAAATAGGGCTTTTATCCGACACACATTCTTTTCTTCATCCTCGACTGTTCGATTTTTTTGCACACTGCGATGAACTTTGGCACTGCGGAGATATTGGCAAAGTGGAAGTTATGAATAAATTACAAACATTCAAACCTTTACGTGCCGTTTATGGAAACATTGATGGAATGGAAATACGAAATCAATGCAAAGAAATAGAATTATTTTCGGTTGAAAATCTGAAAATTTGTATGACTCATATTGGCGGATATCCTTCCCGTTATGATGCAAAAGCCTTAAAAATCATACAAGAGAATAAACCCAATATTTTTGTTTGCGGACATTCTCATATTTTACGAGTGATTTATGATCAACCCCATAATTTACTGTATATTAATCCGGGTGCTGCCGGACGAGAAGGTTTTCACAAAAAAATTACTTTTTTGCGTTTTGAAATTATTAATGCGATACCTACTAATATGGAAATTTTTGAAGAAGAAAGAGACATTGTCTGAGATACAATTCTTTAACTAAAAATAGCGTTCTTTTTCATTTTATAAATTAATTTTCTTGTAATGCTTTAGAAATACGTATGCAATTTCTAAACTATACTTTTGCTTCTGAAAAAAAGAAGAAATTTATTATGAAAAAAAATTTCATACTGATAAGAATCAAATAATTACATTTTTTCTTTTGTTGAAAGACTACTATTTTAGGTAGTCTTTTTCTTTTTTGACCCTGCTACTATTTCAAACATGGAACTCGGATCAAAATATTGTTGAGCAAGCAGTTGTATTTCTTCTATCTCAATATTCTTTATAACTTGTAAAAATGTAAGCCAATATTCAATCGATACGTTATAATCATTAATTTCAATATAACGGTCTAACAAAGAAAAGATTCCATCAAAATAACGTAACAAAATGCCATAATAATAGTTTTTTACCAAATTCAATTCATCGTTCGATACCGGAAATTTTTGAAGATTATTTAAAGTTTGATAAACAGCATCGATAGCTTCTTCCGTTTTATCTTTATTTACATCGGCAGCAATATAGAAAATACCACTTTCTTGATAGGAAACCATGCGTGAAGATATGCCATACGCCAAAGCTTTCTTTTCACGAATTTCACTCATTAACCGTGATCCGAAATATCCACCCAATATCATATTCAAAACGCTCAATTTCATCCAGTCAGGATGCATACGTGTGAATAACTTTTTACCTATACAAATACTTGATTGCATGGCTTCGTCTTTAGAAATTAATATTTTATCCGTTGATATAGGAGCAAAAGGAAATTTTTTGCATTCAATGGGTTTTCCCATAGGAATAGTGCCTATTGTTTCTTCCAAATAATTTTTAACCTCGTCATCAATATTTCCGGCAATGAATAAGTGTATATTCGAGCCTTGATAAAAAGAGGAATAAAAATTTATTAAATCTTGGCGTTCAATACAATCATAATCATTGGGATGTGTTACAATTCCATAAGGATGACCAAAAAAAACAGTCTGCATAAAAGCTCTAAAAGCAAGTACGGAAGTTCGTTCCATGCTGACACACAAGGATTGTTTTTGTTGTTCTTTGCATAAAATTAGTTCATCGACGGGAAAATCGGGAGAAGTGAAAACTTCTTTTACCATTGTAAAAATTTCTTTCGTTGCTTCTTTGGGCATATACACCGAAAAATTAGCAAAATCCTTATCCACCGAACGATCCATGTATGCCCCTTGAAAATCAAGAGCTGAATAAATCTCTGAACGTGTATGAAATTGTGTGCCTTCAAACAACGTTTTTGATGTTATTAATGCAACGGCATTCTTTTCTTGAAAACTACTTCCGGCTCGTAAACGTAAATCTAAACGAATAATCTTCTGATTTTCATTATGTAAAATAAGTAATGGAATACCATTTTTCAAAATATGAGTTTCTGATGGGAGGATTTCCATCGAAGGAAGTAATTGTGTTATCGGTTGACAGGTTCTATCTATGCCCATAAATAGGTTTTAAAAGATTGAAAATTAAATTATTAATATAATATTAATTCAAATGAAACTATAAAATGATTCTATATGCAAAAATATAGCTAATAAGAATATAAAATGACCGATTAAAATTATTTTTTTTAAAATAAATTCATTGAAAATGAATGATTCAAACTCTTGAACTGAAAAATTTGATTTTTTTTTCAACATTTTTTTTTTAATAAACTAAATAAATGTATTTTTGCATTGAAAAAGTATAGGAAACCTTAAATGGATGACTACTGTTTTAATTTATTGAAAAACAGGTTGATGTCGTTTAATTTTCTATATTAATGAAAGTTTGTTCTTTATTTTTACTGTTCTTGTTTAATTTTTAATAATTTAAAAAAGTATATAATAACATGTTATTAAATTTGTTGCAGAACAATTTTTTTTATTACAATAAATGGGGAAAAGTGGGAAATAATGGGATAAATATGTCAAAATTATAAAAACAAGTGTATGTTTACATCGGAAGGGACTTACAATAGTACATTAGACAGCAAAGGCAGGTTTCAATTACCTACTGCGATTTTGCGTGAAGTCAATGACAAACTTGAAGGGCGATTTATGATAAACAGGAGCACGGAAAAGTGCTTAACGCTTTATCCTATTGATGTTTGGAATGTTTATAAAGAACGATTAAACCGATTAAATTCTTTTAAACCTTCTAATCGCCAAGCTATACGCTATTTTATGGGCAGTGCCACCGAAGTTAAATTAGATGCAAAAAACAGATTATTGATACCCAAACCTTTATCGCAATATGCTTGTTTTGAAAAAGAATTATTAGTAGTTGGAATGACAACTTTTGTGGAAATATGGGATCCGAAATTATACGAAGAAGAATTAAACAGATTTTCGAAAGAAAATCCTGAAGTTATAAATGATATTGCAAATCAAATATTTGGAGATGGCGACTTCTACAATCAATTATCATAATCCAGTTTTGTTGAGCCAAAGTGTTGATGGGCTTAACATACATTCCGATGGAATATATGTAGATGTTACGTTTGGTTCGGGAGGTCATTCTAAAGCAATCTTGGAAAAATTGAATGAAAACGGGCGTCTTTTTGCTTTTGATCAGGATGAAGATTCTATAAAAAACACCCTTGACGATAAACGATTTATATTGATACATGCCAATTTCAAACATATAAAAAAGTTTTTAAAACTACATGCCATCGATAAAGTGGATGGAATTTTAGCTGATTTGGGCGTTTCATCTCATCAATTTGATGACACAAAAAGAGGATTCAGTACACGATTCGACTGTCGCTTGGATATGCGAATGGATAAACGAAAATCGTTAACGGCAGCTGATGTTATAAATAACTATGAAAGTGGTGAATTGAAGCGTATTTTTTATACCTATGGTGAAATTGATAATGCGTCAAGGCTCGTTTCAACCATATTGGAAATGCGAAAACTACAACCCATTTTACAAACTAACCAATTTGTGGAAATAATAAAAAAATGTATTCCTAAACAAAAAGAAAACAAATACTTAGCTCAAGTATATCAAGCTTTGCGAATTGAAGTTAACCGTGAACTCGAAGCTTTGCAATTGTTTTTACAACAAAGTTTGGAATTGCTTAATGAAAACGGTCGTTTGGTGGTTATTTCCTATCATTCGTT
>CAYZQG010000114.1:0-5824 GCA_964480685.1 uncultured Lentimicrobiaceae bacterium | reverse complement strand
TGTTTAGCAGGTTTTTATGAAGCAATGCATAAAGAAAAAATCAGAAACGGTGATACTGTTCTTATTAATATTGGCGAAGCAGGAAATAGAGCTAAAAAATTCATTGAAAAAATATAAGCAGTTACATGCAACGATTTAAAAACAAAGTTATTTGGATTACCGGAGCTTCTTCCGGAATAGGGAAAGCTTGTGCTTTCCGATTTGCCGAAGAAGGTGCTATATTAATTTTAACTGCTTTGGAAACAGACCTATTAGAAAATGTCAAGACAATATGTCTTGAAAAAGGAGCTTCAACACTTTCACTCCTCCCTATTGACTTAAGTAAAACCGATTTTTTGCATGATTTGGTTATTCAAGCATGGAATATATATGGTAAAATTGATATTTTATTCAATAATGCCGGTATCAGTCAACGAGGCAATACGATTGATACTACTATCGATGTGATTCATAAAATTATGGATGTGAATTTCTTCGCTCCTGTAATTATTTCAAAAGCTGTTCTTCCAATGATGCTTAAACAAGGAAACGGACATTTCGTAACGACTACCAGCATTGCCGGAAAATTCGGTTTCCCTTTGCGTTCCGCTTATTGTTCATCAAAACATGCCTTGTATGGATTTTTTGAAACCATTCAAGCCGAATACTATAACGAAAATATTCGGGTAACCTTTGTTTGTCCGGGAAGAGTTCGTACTAATATTTCGTTCTATGCTTTAGAAAAAGATGGAAGCCCTCACGGTAAATTAGATGACGGACAAGCTCAAGCAATTAGCTCGGAAAAAGCTGCTAAGCAAATTATTAATGCGATTTATAAACAAAAAAGAGAAGTTTTGATTGGCGGAAAAGAACTTAGTATGACCTATATCAAACGATTTTTCCCGGGATTATCCGCTCTTTTAGCAAGGAAAATTAAAACAATGTAATTTAATCATATATGAGTGATATATTAAAACATGAATGTGGTATTGCCCTTCTACGGCTTTTAAAACCTATGGATTATTACGTAGAGAAATATGGCTCTTCATTTTGGGGATTCAATAAAATGTATTTGCTTATGCAAAAACAACATAATCGTGGTCAAGACGGTGCCGGAATTGCCGGTATTAAATTTGATCAAAAATTTGGATTACGCTATATAAATAGGGCTCGTTCCAATTCCCCAACTGCTATTCAAGATTGTTTTACACCCACATACGATAAACTTCAAAAAATCGCCAATAATCAACCGGAATTATTAAAAGACACAAAATGGTTGAAAGAAAACATTGAATTTTCATCCGAGTTATTTCTGGGACATTTACGTTACGGAACCTACGGGAAAAATGATATTTCGACTGTACATCCATTCATTATCAATAATACATGGATATCTCGAAGCATTGTAGTAGCTGGAAATTTTAACATGACTAATTCCGATGAGTTATTTGCCGATTTAATCGCTCTTGGACAACATCCACTGGAAAGCAGTGATACCATTACTTTATTGGAAACAATTGCAAATCATGTAAATAGAGCAAATGATACTTTATATAAAAAATACAAAGCCGAAGGATTTTCAAAGTTTAATATTTCACACAAAATTCAAGAAGAAATTGATATTCAAGAAGTTTTATCCGGAGCTTCCGAAAAATGGGATGGCGGTTATGTGTTATGCGGAATGCTGGGTCATGGCGATGCGTTTGTTTTAAGAGACCCTAACGGTATTCGTCCCGCTTTCTATTATCAAGATGATGAAGTGATTGTTGCAGCTTCCGAACGACCCGCGATTCAAACGGCATTTAATATTTCATCACAAGGAATACATGAAATACCTCGTGGAAACGCTCTTATAATCAAAAGAAACGGAAATATTTCGATTAAAGAATGTAATCCGCAACGAACCGAAAAGCAATGTAGTTTTGAGCGTATTTATTTTTCAAGAGGAACTGATAAAGACATTTATAAAGAACGTAAACAGCTTGGAGCCAAATTACTCCCCTATGTTTTAAAATCAATTGACAACGACCTTAAAAACACAATATTTTCATATATCCCCAACACAGCTCAAGTTGCCTATAACGGACTTTTTGATGCCTTACGATTATATTGTAATGTGTATAAAAAAGAACAATTGCTTATACATAAAGATAATTTATCGCCTGAATTAGTTGATGACATTCTTTCATATATGCCTCGATTCGATCAAATTGCCGTAAAAGATGCCAAATTACGCACTTTTATCACCCAAGATAATCAACGCGATGAGTTGGTAACACATATCTATGATATTACTTACGGAACGCTCAACAAAGGTATTGATAATTTAGTTATTCTCGACGATTCTATTGTGAGAGGAACTACATTGAAACAAAGTATTATTCGCATGCTAAATCGTTTACAACCTCGAAAACTTGTCATTGCATCATCTGCACCACAAATTCGTTATCCCGATTGCTACGGTATTGATATGAGTCGTTTAGGCGATTTTATTGCTTTTCAAGCGGCCATTGCACTCCTAAAAGAACGCAATCAAGAAAATATAATTCAAGATGTTTACAGAAAATGTAAAGCACAAGAAAATAAACCGAAAGAAGAAATTATAAATTATGTAAAAGAAATTTATGATTCTTTTACTATGGATGACATTTCTAAGAAAGTAGCTCAACTAATTCAACCCGAAGATATTCAAACTAGCTTAGAAATCGTTTACAACCGCGTAGAAGATTTACACGAAGCTTGTCCAAATAATCTTGGTGATTGGTATTTTACAGGCGATTATCCAACGCCAGGAGGCTATAAAGTCTTAAACCGTTCGTTTATAAATTTTTTTGAAAATAGAAACGAAAGAGCCTGGTAATTAACATAATTTTTCGAGTATCTATTTATGAAACATTTCTTTTCCCGACTTATTCTTATAATATGTGGAATGGCATTAACTACTCATTTATCTGCCCAAAAACAATATCCATATACAGTAGCACATCAAAAACCTCATTATGAGATTTTTGACACAAACTTTGTAGTTAATAAAAATGCGTTTGGAGGTAGTATTAATCTTGGTTATGGGTTGAATTTCAATAACATATCTCACTATTTTTCTAATCCTATTTTGATAGGATTAAGCATGGATTTTTATATCAAAAAATTTATAATCCAAGTCGAAGGATCTTTTGGATTAAGTAAAACAAAGCAAGAGATGCTGTTTGACAAAGGACGTACATGGGCAAAAGATAAAGCAGTACTTTCGGGGCATTACGGAGGTAATATGGGCGTATGTGTGATCGATAATCGATACGTCTTATGGGCAGTTACCGGAGGAATTGGAGTTAAAACAATGACATCCAATTTATTATTTGGAAAAGAAATATCGAATAATGAACCGCTTCTCCCCTTTTATAAAGTAGGATTTTATGTTGATTTAAAACCGCTCATTATCCTAAATAGTCACATCCGTGTCAACAACAAAGACACAAAATATTCATGTGTGCGATTGATGTTTAATTATGAAGGAGCCATTGGAAAGCCTAAATATTCGGAGTATTTTTACGGAAATATGCTTTATTTTACCTTGCGTATTGGTAGTTTATCTCGCTCTTATCACACTAAATATAATGCAAAAAAGATTGTTTATTAACTATTTATGTAATATATATGAATGTAAACTATAAACTTAATTAGAAAAGAATTCAAACTCAATAATACCCTTAACCATGCATCCCATATTAAATCTAAATCAGTTTTTTATAAAAGAACACATTGGCATATTGAAAGCTGCCAATAATTTTGATATTTATAATCGCGAAAATCAAGACATCATAATGACGTGTAGGGAAGAGAATCTCGGCCTATTCACTAAACTATTTCGATTTTCGAAATACAAAAAAATGACACCATTCCATATCGAAATAAAGACTGCTTCGGGCGATAAGGTATTAACTATCAAACGTGGCATTGCTATTTTTTTATCTACCGTAGAGGTTTTTGATGAAAAAGACAAACTGGTAGGAAAATTTAAGCAAAAATTTTTTTCTATTGGTGGAAAATTTGAAGTTCTTGATGTCAACGAAAACATGCTTTGTATACTTAAAGGAAAATGGACTAATTGGGATTTTAAATTTATAAACAACGATACCGAATTCGCCCACGTTAGTAAAAAATGGGTAGGTATAGGCAAAGAGTTTTTTACATCTGCCGATAATTATATGTTGGAAATCAATCAAAATCTTACTCCTGAAAACCCTATACGCTTACTCATACTTGCTGCCGTGATGTGTATAGACATGGTACTGAAAGAGTAACCCAGATCACTAATACATTTATAACCATAAGTTTATACTACAATTTTTTAATTTTGTATAAAAAAAAAAGCCGTCCTACTAACAGACGGCTAAATTTTAGTATAAAAAACGATTATAAGCAACCTTCGTCGTATGCTCTTTCACCGTGAATAGCAGAATCAATTCCTTCCATTTCCATAGCTTCTGAAACTCTAACCGGAGTTATCTTATTGATTAACCAAAGCATAGCGTATGTAAAGAAGAAACCATAAGCTGCAGCAATAACAACGGCCACAACTTCTTTAACAAAGAAACCAACTCCTCCGAATAGTAAACCATCGGCACCATGAATATTTATGGTAGTTGAAGCAAAAACCCCTAATAAAATTGTACCTAAAACACCACCAATACCGTGAACACCCCAAACATCCAAAGCATCATCCCATTGACGTTTGTTTTTTAATTCAACAGCAAGGTAACAAACAATACCGGAAGTAATACCAATAATGGGCGATGCCCACAAAGGAACAAAACCGGCACATGGAGTTATAGTAGCCAATCCGGCAATGGAACCGGTTAATAAACCGACTATTTTCGGTTTACGAACTCTCATCCATTCAATGATTAACCATGTAACCAATGCAAACGAAGCCGAAATGTCGGTATTTAAAAAGGCGGTAGCAGTAACTCCATCGGCTAATAATTCACTTCCGGCATTAAAACCGTACCAACCAAACCATAAAAGTCCGCTTCCGATAGCAACCAAAGGAATGCTGTTGGGTGTAGAATTTTTATTTACACGTGCACCTACAAAGAACACGGAGGCTAAAGCAGCAAAACCGGCTGTAGCGTGAACCACAATACCACCTGCAAAGTCTAATACACCCCAATTGGCTAATAAACCGCCACCCCATACCATGTGACAGAAAGGATAATAAACCAATACTTGCCATACGGTTAAGAAAATAAAATAAGCTTTAAAACTTACACGATTTACAAATGCTCCGGTTATTAAGGCAGGAGTAATAATAGCAAACATCATTTGAAATGCAAAAAATACATATTCCGGAATTGCATTATTGCCAGCATACAATGTTGTACCGCTTACACCGTTTAAAAAACATTTGTCTAAATTTCCAAGAAATCCTAAGAAATCAGTACCGTCAGCCATTGAACCACTAAAACATAAGGAATAACCAAACACAAACCATAACACGGTTGTCCATCCTAAAGAAATAAAACTTTGGATCATAATCCCCAAAATGTTTCTTTTGGTTGCTAAGCCGCCGTAAAAAAACGCTAATGCAGGTGTCATTAGCATAACGAGGCTTGTACACAATAACATAAAACCTGTTGAACCGGAATCAATCATAATTTAAATTTTTAAAAAAGTTATTAATTTATTTTATTAAAAGTATTGTTTTACAAAGCTATTCCTACTCCAAAAGTAAAATAAGTCTTTTTGGAATTCGGATTAAAGATTAAACCTGCCGTACATGGCATGCTTAATTTGTCGTTAATATGTATACTCTTCGTTGCCGATAATCCGATATTGATTACCGAGA
>CAYZQG010000113.1:0-6009 GCA_964480685.1 uncultured Lentimicrobiaceae bacterium | reverse complement strand
GGGAATAGCTTGTGCTTCTACTAATTGTATATTCGTAAAACCAAACATCCGCAATGCTCTTGGCACTAAATAAACACCGGTTCCATGCAAAGGAGTATATACAATTTTCAAATCTTTTTGTTTTTCAATAATTTCGGGGTGCATGGATAAGGCTTTTACTTTCTTTAAATAGGGTTCGTACACCTCTTCACGTATATAGGTAACCAAATCATTGTTGCGTTGAAATTTTACTTCTTCGATTGATTTGATTTTTTGGGCCTCGGTTATTACATTGACATCGTGCGGTGGCACCAATTGACCGCCATCATTCCAATATACTTTATAGCCGTTGTATTCTTTCGGATTATGAGAAGCCGTAATCACAATACCCGTATGACATTGTAAATGACGGATTGAAAATGATAAAACCGGTGTTGGCGTTATCGTATCGAAAACAAAAACTTGAAAGCCGTTGGCAGAAAGCACATCGGCAGTTATTTCGGAAAAATATTTGCTGTTATTTCGTGAATCATAAGCAATTACTGCCTTTGGAATTCCGTTTTTCACGTAATTTTTAACGTAATTTGCCAAGCCTTGTGTTGCCATAGCAACGGTGTATTTATTCATACGATTGGTTCCGGCACCCATTACACCTCGTAAGCCTCCGGTACCAAATTCAAGATCTTTATAAAAGGCATCGGTTAATTCAGCCGGTGCATCTTGCATCATGCTACGGATTTCATTTTTGGTTTTTTCATCATAAGCTCCGTTTAACCATGTCTTAACACGTTCATTAATTGAATTTTCCATATATTTCTACTTTTATTTTTCCAAAGTAACATATTTTAGTGTCGTTATTTGCAAAAGTAATGATTTTTTATAAAATAATCACTATTCTATAAAACAATTGTCGGATAATTTTTTTAGATGGGTCGAAATTCTTCGCTTTACTCAGCAGGACATCCATTGCGATAATTGGAATCAATCCAACCCCTTAACCACTTGTACCAAGCGGATAAATTCACGACGATACCCTTGTTTATCAGCACCTACTCCCGATTCCGCCAATTTAATTACAGCCTCATAGGTTGCATTGCCTTTAAAATCGGAGTTTTTTATCAATTGACCAAACATGGCAACGGCAGCCGCAAATCGAAAATCATCCGACACTTGAGCCGAAGTATTGTCTAAAACAGGGACTTCAAGTTTTTTACTTTCCGAAGCATCGGGTAATTTATAACGTAATTTAACCGTCAATAATTCAGGAGAATCGGAGTATTTATCAAGTTTCGGTTTCATGTTTTTCTGATATTTCAACGTATCTACTTTCGGCATGTTATTAAACTCAACACCTACCGGTACTACTTCGTAAAAAGCAGTAACCGTATGTCCTGCTCCCATTTCACCGGCATCCTTGGTATCATCGTTAAAATCTTCTTTATTCAACAAACGACTTTCGTATCCGACCAAACGATAGGCTTGTACTTTGGCAGGATTAAATTCTATTTGCAATTTCACGTCTTTGGCAACCGTGTACATCGTACTCCCAAATTCGTTGACCAACACTTTATTGGCTTCCTGTAAATTATCAATATATGCATTGTTTCCGTTGCCTTTTTGTGCCAATGTTTGCATGCGATCATCTTTGTAATTTCCCATTCCATATCCTAATACCGTTAGGAATATGCCACTTTTCCGTTTATTCTCAATTAAAGACTCCAAACCCGTTACATCCGATATACCAACGTTAAAATCACCGTCGGTACAAAGAATTACACGGTTATTCCCGTTTTCGATAAAATTATTCTTGGCAATTTTATAGGCTAATTGAATGCCTTCTCCTCCGGCTGTTGAACCGCCTGCACTAAGTGATTCCAAGGCATCTTTTATTTTTTGTTTATCACCTCCCGATGTGGAAGGCAATGCCACTCCGGCAGCTCCCGCATAAACAACAATCGCTACCCTGTCTTGTTCTCGTAAATTATTAACTAACAATTTTAACGATGATTTTACCAGTTCTAATTTATTCGGATCTTGCATCGAACCGGAAACATCCAATAAAAATACAAAATTGGAAGGCGGTAATTTTTCACTCGGCACTTCTTTGGCTTTGATACCGATACGCACCAATTGATGTTTTTCGTTCCACGGACATTTTCCTACTTCGGTGGTAATACTTACCGGATCATCGCTTTTGGGTTGGGGATAATTATAACTGAAATAATTAATCAATTCTTCGGTACGAATGGCATCTACCGGCGGTTTTTGTCCTTGATTTACAAATCGTCGCATATTGCTGTATGAAGCTGCATCCACATCTACCGAAAACGTGGACAATGCCTCTTCGCTTGCCATGATAAAACGATTTTCCGGATTTTTACCGTATTCCTCCGCGTTGGGTTCGGAATAGGAGACACCTTGATTTGAAATATATTTTGTCTTCCCTGCACGACTACCTCGAACGGAAGGTGCTACTGAAAGGGCTTTATCCATAATTTTTTCTTCTGATATCATCAAAATTGGTTGTAAATTATTAGCACATGACATTTTTACATTAATAGCCATAACAACAGAATCAACAAAAAACAATCCTTTAATTATTTTATTTTCACATCCCACATAACTAACAACTAAATCAAACGTATCTTTAGGAATTGAATGTATAAAATAATTTCCGAGAGAATCGGTACTTTTCCCTATAATAAGGAATTGTCCTTTCATTATTTTTACATTTGCAAACTCAATCGGGGATCCTTTTTCATCGGTTACTTTTCCTCTAAGTGTAGCATTTTGGGAAAAGGAAACCGTTAACGAAAGCATTAAAATGGCGATTAGGATAAAAAAATTCTTATTCATGGCTATTTGTTTTATTGATGATAATTTTTTTGCAAAAATAGCAATAAAATAAATAACTTTTAAAAAAAAGAACTATTTTAAAATTTCGGGATGTTCGGCAATATATTTTTTCATATTATCATAACCCAATTGATAGATTTTCATATAGTTATTAAAACTAAACAGATTAAATTTATAGGTATTTAATCCTTTAATAGGGATATAATAATCACATTGTTTGTATCTATTTTCGTTAACAGCTTCGTCCATTAAGGCATATACATTAGGAGCCAAATCTTTTGTTTTAATCGTGGTGTCGGAAGGTGTAAAATTGATTACATTGATACCTATAATTTTATCGCATTTTGCAGCCACAAGCGGTTCAACGGGGAAATTATTTTTAATTCCTCCATCAATATATTCTATGCCATCAATTACACAATATTCATAAACCAAAGGAATAGTAGCAGAAGCAACAATAAATTCTTTTAAATGATTACCTTCACCCACAATTTTTGCTTCTCCTTTGCGAATATCAACACAACAAACATAGAGTTTGATTTTCAAGCTATCGAAATTATCGTAGGGAATATAGGTATTTAAAACATCTCTTAATTGATCATGTTTTACCAATCCTGTTTTTGGGTCAATTCTAATATCCATCACCGTTTTCACACGATATCCTTTTTCTTTAATCAATTTCAACATTTGTGCAGGGGAATAACCGGCAGCATACAAAACTCCAACAATACTTCCCATGCTTGTTCCCGAAATCATGGTAGGTTTAATGCCGGCATCTTCCAACGCTTGCAAAGCACCCACGTGTGCATAACCTAAAGCACCTCCACCACTTAAACAAAGTCCTATTGTTTTTGGTTTGCATGTATCGGTTTGTGCATTTATACTGTAAACTCCTATTAACAAAAATACAAGAATCAGCGATTTTCTAATCATACTTTTATTTGTTTTTAAAATGACAAAAAATTTCTAATACCAAAATTGTACCACAAAAATAACAAAACCTAATTTTTTTATTGTTTTTTATAATCAAATCATCTAAAATAATTTATAATGAATTGATTATATTATTAAAATTATATTTTCACCATTATTTGTACCCGAATATCGGTTTTGGCAGGTCCATCAATTTCGTCCAAATCGGAGCTAATAGTTTGTTTATCTTTATAAAAGGTTTGCGACAGTCTAATCCATACATCTATATATGACGTAATTTCCGTTTTAACCATTAAATACATGCGAGTTCCGTTATTATAGTATGCCGGAATAGAGGACGCATACAACACATCATTTTCATAGGCATATAATCGAGCCTCATACGAATCGGTTTGAAACAAGGCATATCTGCCCGTTAAAGTCAACCATTTATATTTCCAGCAAATATCCTGATAGAGTAAAAACCCGTTTTGCTTTTCTGTTTTTGAATCGGGATAAAACATCCCATATTCTATACAACTCTTTAATTGAATGGAAGTAATAGGGCTAACTAATATATGCAGGCGATAATTTTGTTTTTTTGATGCCGCAATTTGGTTGTGATATTCCGTAGCTTCGTTTACTTCTTTTGATTGAAATCGGTAACGAAAATAAATAACACAGCGGGCATTCAAATTACACGTTACTTGCGAAAAGACTTCATAGCCGTCGGAAGGAGCATCTACTCTATATTTCAACCACATAAATCGAAAATAATCTATAGAAGTCTGTAAAGTTATATATTTATTCAGAATAGTTTGAAAGCCGAGAAAAACGCCGGTTTCGTTGGCATTGGAAGAAGATTCGCCCAAAGCGGCAGCTTGTATCGCTTGATACTTACGACTATAATAACGATGTGTGAATGTTAGTGTTAACAAAGGATCGGCGTAAAAAATCAAACCGTTTAACAACGCAAAACCACCATTATCACTCATGGCATTCTCACCAAAAACACTCACTTTTTTTAACACCGCATTATAACTTATGCTGGCATTGAGTAAGTTTTTTCCATTAAAAATATATTGATTATAAGGCTGTAACTCTTTTTTTAAAGCAGTATTAAGATGGGAATAGAACACACCGGCTCCTATACGGAAAACCCGATGAAAAAACTGTCCGAAAATTCCTGTCGTTTGGTGATGAAAAGTATTTTCTCTTTCAATTTCGGTTGCAGTTCGATGATACCCCGTTTCTTGTAAAGAAACGATATATGCCTCCTCGTTAGAAGTAGTATCGCTCATCGTGGCATCTTTGGTGCGATAGGAATAAAACACGGCACACCTAAATTTTTTATATTGAATTTCGGTTGCTATCCCACGTAAATAATTGATTTCATTTGATGAAGTATAAGGTGCTACGCTTTTAGCATAATGGAAAACATCCATGGCATTGGTTGGTTTTTGTGTTTGGTAACCGGTCCACATTGCCAACCCTTGTCCGAATTGAATTTGATAATCCCCTATTGCCAAAGATTTTAACCATCCAAAATCTTTCATATAAAAATGAAAAGAATAAAAATCGAATCCTTGTTTATTGGAACCTTTAAAAAATTCTTCCCCGGCATCTTTTTCAGCTGTAAATCCGAAACGTATGCGTGAATAATAATCAAATTTATACTTGCATAAAAAATACGACTTACTCCCCATATAGCTTGCATTCCGATTCTCAGTCAATACCGAATCGGAAACATTGGCATAACCGGCTTGAGGTTCAAGAACGGAGGCATATCGCATTAAAATCGAATTCTTTCCGTAAATAAATACATCTTTCCATCGAATTTTCTTTTTATCCGAATAGGGTTCGATTTTAATATATGGTAAAAGCATATTAATGGTTTCTTTTGTAAATCCTTCTACAGCTGCTAATTCGTACAAGCTTTGCATTGGACCGTTCAAATCTACATATTTTTTTAGTTGATACACTTGAAAATCGCTTAGTTTAAAAACCGACATCAATACCTCATCATCGGGTTGATTGATATTAATTTTGTGTTCGGAATAATAGGTATAATCTTCCACTACATCACTGTAATCTTCTTCGTTTTCGGCATTTTCAGCCATTTTTTCTACTTGAGAAGAAATTTTGTCTTCTTTTAGGGTTAAAATGGAAGATGTAATCGCCATCCGGCTCTGCTTTTAGTGCTGTATCAATATCTGTGAGGTCAGGTTTAATGCCGTGGGTTTTTAACATGTAATTATCAAA
>CAYZQG010000112.1:0-6018 GCA_964480685.1 uncultured Lentimicrobiaceae bacterium | reverse complement strand
ATATAATTCTATTAGTGAATTAAGTATTACTCCCGATGGCAAACAGTCATTTTATATCCTGGATCCTTTCGGCAATTATTTTCAAGTTATTCACGATGATTATGTGTTTATTGACGAAAATCGTCTTGCCGGTGGAACAGTGGGTGCCATGATAGGTGTGAGCGATATTGAAAAAGCTTTACCTGTTTATAAAGATATATTAGGCTACGATACAATCGTATATGATAAAACTGCTGTGTTTGACGATTGGAATTTTTTTAAAGGAAGTAACCAAAAATATCGTCGGGTGTTACTCAAACACAGCCAAGAACGCAAAGGAGCCTTCAGCCGTATGTTTGGTCCAAGTACCCTTGAACTCGTTGTTGCTTTAGATCGAAAACCGGAAAAAATATACCAAAACCGCTTTTGGGGCGACCCCGGTTTTATTCAAGTCTGTTTTGATGTTATTAATATGAATGATTTAAAACATTATTGTGCCTCAAAAGGTTTTCCGTTTACAGTGGATAGTTGTGCCAACCAAAACAGTTTTGATATGGGGGATGCTACCGGTCATTTTACCTATATCGAAGACCCCGACGGTACACTGATTGAATTTGTAGAAACACATAAAATTCCACTTATGCAAATAATAGGGTTATCTATCAATCTTTTAAAAAGAAATAGAGAGAAACCCCTGCCAAAATTCTTATTTCGTCTGATGGGATTAAACAAAGTTAAGATATAATTAATTATGGGAAATTTAACCGATTTGTTTAAACAAGATATTCGTTTTAAAGAGGCTTTGAAAGCCTGTATGAATTGCGGAATATGTACGGCAATATGTCCCGCTGCCGAATTCTTTTCCTACGATCCTCGTTCTATTTGCGATATTGTTCAACGCGATGATGAAGAAGCTATTGAAAATTTGCTTCGCTCCGAAACAATTTGGTATTGTGGGCAATGTATGTCGTGTAAAACACGCTGTCCACGGGGAAATGTTCCCGGTGAAGTCATTAATATTTTACGTAAAGTATCACAAGAATTGGGATATTATTCCGAAAGCGAAGAAGGTAGAAAACAAAAACGTATCATGGAAGGTGTTGGGAGTAATATTTTGGAAATAGGATATTGTGTTCATCCCGATAAAGTGGATCCTAAACTTCATCCCGAACAAGGTCCTATTTGGGCATGGTATGTAGAACATATTAATGATATTGCTCCGAAATTTGGAGCTAATTATCACGGAGACGGTCCCGGTGCCCTTCGTACTATTCGTGCCGAAACTTTAGCGGAAATTAAACAAATATTTGAGGTAACGGGTGGTATGAAATTACGTAATAAAATATTAGAAGAAAATAAATAAAATTAAAAAAACATAGTA
This sequence comes from uncultured Lentimicrobiaceae bacterium, assembly GCA_964480685.1. Taxonomy (GTDB): domain Bacteria; phylum Bacteroidota; class Bacteroidia; order Bacteroidales; family WCHB1-69; genus UBA5266. The sequence goes on along the minus strand of CAYZQG010000112.1, from coordinate 4,658 downwards.
TGGCTGATTTCGGATTTTCAATTTCTTCTACTCGCATGCTTAACTTGGATGAATGCAATTTGGATAATGTTAAGAAATTAAGCGATGAAGTAGAATCGTTTAAACGTTGTATATCCTGCGGAGCATGTGCCGCAACGTGTTCGGCTCGTCATTTTACCGATTTTAACATCCGAAAAGTACATGCTCTATATCGTCGGGGACAATACGATGGCTTAAACGATGCTTTGAAAAACTGTATGTTATGTGGAAAATGCACCTTGGTTTGCCCACGTGGAGTGAACTTGCGTGCCATGATTATTCAAATGAAAAAAATATTGTCGGAAACTAAAATTAAAAAGTAATGGGTAATTTTTTCAGTCCGTTTATTCTTCCGTTTATTTTTGGTGTAATAGGCTTGCTTGTTATTTGTTGCATTAAATATGTTCGTTGGTTTAAACAGTTCGACAGGGTTCAGAAGACGATTATTTTCAAACATATTTTGTCTTGGAAGTTTATTCCGGCTGCATGGGAAACAGTGAGTGAGGCTCTTTTTCATCGTAAGGTATTTAAAAGAAATTTTCTTCTCGGTTATATGCACAGTAGCATTGCTTTGGGTTGGTTTTTGTTGATTGTGGTGGGAGCCATTGAAAGTCATCTTGCCGTTGAAACCGACAAGCCTTTTTGGGTTGGTATTTTTTATCGGTATTTTATTCATGATGATCAAGCATTTAAAAATGCCGCTCTTTTTGCCAATATCATGGATTTACTTTTACTTTATGTGCTTTCGGGAGTGATGATTGCCTATGTAAAATCAATTTTTACCCGTGTTGTCGGATTAAAAAAGACAACTAAACACGTTGTTTTCGATAGGTTTACAAAATTTTCACTTTGGTTGATATTTCCTTTACGGCTGCTTGCCGAAAGCATGACCGCCGCGTTGTATAATAATGGTGGCTTTATTACCCAAACAATTGGTAATAGCATAAATTATACGCTTGCCGATAATTTGGAAGTCATTGTTTGGACACTCTATTCGTTTGCTTTGGGTACGTTCTTTGTTGCGATGCCTTTCTCACGGTATATGCATATTTTTACCGAAGTGTTTCTGATTTTTTTTAGGAATTTGGGCGTACGCGAAAACGAAAAAAAATCGGGCTATACCATGTTTGAATTAAGTGCTTGTTCCCGTTGCGGTATATGCATCGACCATTGCCCTTTAAGCAAAGATTTGGGTTTACAAGGCGTTCAATCGGTGTACTTTTTACGCGATTTACGCTATAAACGATTAAAAGAAGAAATTGCCGATAATTGTTTAATGTGCGATCGTTGTGTTGCCGAATGCCCCGTAGGCTTGGAACTAACGATGATTCGTCGTCAAATGCGGTATAAAAATGACTTGGATTTGCCGGATAATTACCGTTATACGGATAATATACAATCGTTTAACTCGATTGGAAGAGTGATTTATTTCGCCGGTTGCATGTCGCACTTAACTCCGGGTATTGTTGAATCTATGCTGCAAATTTTCAATGCCGTAGATCAAAAATACTGGTTTATGGATAAAGACCGAACCATTTGTTGCGGTCGTCCTTTGTTGCAACAAGGCTTTACGGTACAAGCTTCCGACTTGCGTCGCAAAAATACCGAACTAATCAAACAGTCGGGGGCTACTATGCTGATAACATCTTGTCCTATTTGTTATCAGGCTTTTAAGAAAGAATACAATCTTCTTATTAAGGTTATGCATCATACCGAATACATTCAGGAATTAATAAAAAGCGGCAAACTTTCCGTACGTAAAGACGATTTGAAAGTCGTTTACCACGACCCCTGCGAATTAGGAAGAGGTTGTGGTATTTATCAACAACCGCGTCAGATATTGAAATCGGTTACTACCTTGTTGAAAACCAAGAACGAAAAAGAAAATAGTTTGTGCTGTGGACATAATCTGGGCAATACCGTTATCAGTTTGGAACAACAAACCAAGGTACGTCTTGCCGCTATGGAAAATTTACGCAGTAAACATCCCGATGTGATTGTAACGGCTTGTCCGATGTGTAAAAAAGCGTTTACACGTGCATCCGATTTTCCGGTGAAAGACATAGCTGAAATTGTGAAAGAAAACATGATACAAGAATAAATAAGTAATAAAATTTATTGTTTATGGCAAAATATTATTGGAACGAATATCAGAAAACCATCGCTGAAGATAATTATTTCTACGAAAGAAGTTGTATCCGGCAAACCTTTTTTCCCGGCTCCGAAATGGCTTTTTTACGCCTGATGAGGGAAGAATTGGGTAAAAATATTCGCGATGAAGCGAATCAACATACCTGTACCGGTATCGGTTATCATACAGATATTGTTCCTTTAGAAACAACCATGACCGTCGTTGCCCGCTTGTTTTCGCTGATGAGTGATGCCGGTTATGAAAATTATGTGCCTTCGTGTGTAACTTCTTTCGGCGTTTTCTCCGAAATGATTGAAATTTGGAACCATCAACCCGAAACCTTAGAAAAAACACGTGCTTATTTACGGGAAGCTACCGGAAGAGAATTTTCCATTCCTAAAAATTTAGCTCATCCTTCGGATATAATGTATAAATTTAGGTTTGAATTAAAGGAAAAAATGAAATATTCGTTGGTAAATCGTTTTACAGGCAAACCTTTACGTGTTGTTGAACATATCGGTTGTCATTATGCCAAGATATTTCCCGAAAAAGGCATCGGTAAAGCGGAATTTCCACACGTATTAGCCGGAATGATTGAAGCATGGGGTGGGGAAGTGATTGATTATCCTGAACGTCGTCATTGTTGCGGCTTCGGTTTCCGCCATTATTTGTTACAAGAAAATAGAGGTTATTCCATTGCCAATACCAAAAAGAAATTTGAATCTATGGAGCCTTACGAACCCGATTTTATTGTTGCCAATTGTCCGGGTTGTGCCATGTTTATGGATAAATGGCAATATACCATTGCCGAAATGGAACATAAAACCTTCGATAAAGACGGCTACGGTATTCCTGTGTTAACCCACGAAGAAATGACCGGTTTATTGCTGGGCTACGACCCTTGGGAATTGGGCTTGCAATTACATCAGGTACAGGTTGAAATGTTGCTCAATATAATCGGAATTCCTTTTAATTCCAAAGAAAAATATAAAGGAGCTGACGGTAAAATATTGCCGTATCCCGAAAAACCGTCAAATCTATTAGTATAATTATAAACATAACAAAATGAAGAAAATAGCAATTATCGGTGCCGGTCCTGCAGGAATTGAAGCTGCTTCGGTCCTGGCAAATCACTCTATAGAAGTCTTACTTTTTGAAAAATCATCCTTGACCTTGACTAATTTGTTAGACAAAGCTTTTCTCTTTCCCGATTTTTCCTTGGCAAGCGATATGGCGGATAAATTGAATAAAAAATTACTCCATCCAAACATAAAACTCTTTCTCGAAACCGAAATCACCAATATCAAAGAAGATCGTTCGGGATGGAAAGTGATTGATGCTAAAGGTATGTCGCACCTTGTTTCTACCGTTTTGATGACAAGCGGTTATATGGCTTTCGATGCCCGCCGCAAAGAAGAATTGGGCTATGGTATTTATAAGGGCGTGATTTCTTCGCTCGATTTGGAGAAAATGATTAAATATAAACAAATTGTCAATTCAATGGGCGATATTCCCAAACGCATTGTTTTTTTGCAATGTGTGGGCTCCCGCGACGAAAAGTCGGGCAATAATTACTGCTCCAAAATATGTTGTGTAACAGCTGTAAAACAAGCCATCGAAGTGAAAAAGATGCTCCCGGATTCTGAAGTGAATATCTTTTACATGGATTTACGCATGTGGGGACAGTCGTTTGAAGAACTGTATCGCGAATCGCAAGAGAAATACAATGTCTTTTACATCCGCGGTCGTATTTCGGAAGCGGCTTCGACTTTTGACCAAAAAATTCAAATCAAAGCCGAAGATACTTTGGTGGGTTTGCCCTTGAAAATGACTACCGATTTATTGGTCTTAATGGTAGGCATGGAACCTTCGTCCGGTACCAAACACCTGAGCGATTGTATGAAAATAAAAGGGGAGTATGGTTTTGCTCAAAGCCTGAACGGTCATTTGCAAGACAATGAAACCCATGCTAAAGGATTTTTTATTGCCGGTAGCTGCAAACGTCCCATGGGTATTAACGAAACCGTGATGGATGCCCGTTCCGCTGCCGTTGCTATTTTAGACTACCTGCGTGAATTACAACATAAAGAGGAGAAATAAACGTAGGTTACGAGTAGCGGGTGCCGAAAAAAGTTATAAGTCGTAAGTTTTTAGTTTTAAGTTTTTTTGCCCACAGATTGGATAGAACGCAGAAGACACGGATTAAACGGACTTTCACGGATTGTGGTAGAAGATGGATAACACCAACGTGGCAAATGTTTTTTGCCCACAGATTTGCACAGATTAGTTGTTTAACCGCAGAAAACGCAAAGAAAGTGAGCGGGTGATTCCAAATCACCCGCTCACTAATGGATGTGAATCCCGAAGAGAAGGGGATGGACAATTTGTTTCCGAATAATCAATATTATTTTGTGGATAGAACGCAGAAGACACGGATTAAACGGACTTTCACGGATTGTGGTAGAAGATGGATAACACCAACGTGGCAAATGTTTTTTGCCCACAGATT
>CAYZQG010000111.1:0-6106 GCA_964480685.1 uncultured Lentimicrobiaceae bacterium | reverse complement strand
CCGATATGGCTCGTAGTGTTAGAGCGGAAGTTATTTCTTCAACTTTTGATGAACCGGCAGAACGACATGTTAAAATCGCCAATATCGTTTTAGAAAAAGCCAAACGAATGGTTGAATGCGGACACGATGTGTGCATTTTACTTGATTCTATTACCCGTTTAGCCCGAGCATTTAATACCATTGCTCCGGCATCCGGAAAAGTTCTTTCGGGTGGTGTAGAAGCCAATGCTTTACAAAAACCAAAACGTTTTTTCGGCGCTGCTCGAAAAATTGAAAACGGTGGCTCTTTAACCATTATCTCTACCGCTTTAACCGAAACAGGCTCTAAAATGGATGAAGTAATTTTTGAAGAATTTAAAGGAACCGGTAATATGGAATTGCAATTAGACCGCAAACTTTCCAACAAACGAATTTTTCCGGCTATCGATATCGTGGCTTCCAGTACTCGTCGTGATGATTTATTGCAAGATAAAGAAGTGCTGCAACGTATTTGGGTATTACGCAATCACTTGGCTGACATGAATACCGTCGAAGCTATGGAATTTTTAAAATCAAGAATTGCCTTAACACGTTCAAACGAAGAGTTTCTGATTTCTATGAACAGCTAACAAGCTCTTCTTTTCGACTATCTATCCTGTGTAATTAACATTATTTTTGTTGATTATTAATCCTTAATTGTAAATTGTTTTAGTATTTTTGCATACCATAAAAACACAACACTCATGAGAAATGTAATAGCCTTAGTAGGAAGACCTAACACCGGAAAATCAACCCTTTTTAACCGATTAGCCGGCTCAAGGCAAGCCATAGTAGATGCCATTTCGGGCGTTACTCGCGACCGTAACTACGGCAAATCGGAATGGAACGGCTATGAATTTTCAGTTATTGATACCGGCGGATATGTTGATAATTCAAACGATATTTATGAAAATGAAATAAAGAAACAAGTCCGCTTAGCCATTGACGAATCCGATGTGATTTTGTTTTTAGTCGACGGAAGAGAAGGCATAACTCCGATGGATGAAGATATTGCCGACATACTTAGGGTATGTAACAAACCCTCCTATTTAGTGGTTAATAAAATTGATTCCGCTGCTAATTATACCGATCAAATGGAGTTCTATGCCTTAGGAATGGATAATCTTTTTGCCATTTCGGCTGCTTCCGGCGGAGGAACCGGGGAATTATTAGATAGTGTTGTACAACATTTCTCCGATAAACAGGTCGAAGAAACCGAAGATTTACCCAAAATCACCGTTGTAGGTCGCCCAAATGTTGGAAAATCTTCCATTATTAATGCCTTTCTTGGAAATGATCGCAACATTGTAACCCCGCTTGCCGGTACCACACGCGATTCAATTTATTCACGTTATAAAGGATTCGGATTCGATTTCTATTTGGTGGATACCGCCGGTTTACGAAAAAAGAAAAATGTAGAGGAAAATATTGAATTCTACTCCGTTATGCGTACCGTTGGCGCCATTGAATGCAGCGATGTTTGCATTGTAATGTGTGATGCCACTCAAGGATTTGAAGCTCAAGATTTAAATATTCTCAGCTTAGCTCAACGAAATAAAAAAGGAATTGTAATCGCTGTTAACAAATGGGATTTAGTTGAAAAAACATCGAACACCCATATCAATTTCGAATCGACAATTCGTCAAAAAATATCCCCTTTCAACGACGTACCGATTATTTTTACTTCCGTAATAAAAAAACAACGTATTTTTAATGTTTTAGAATCCGTAATTGAGGTGTATAATAATATGCACCGCAAAATAAGTACCTCCGAACTGAACAACGTTTTATTGGATATTATCAAACAAAATCCTCCTCCCGTTCAAAAAGACAAAGTGGTTAGAATTAAATATATTACTAAACTTCCTACCAATTACCCTCAATTTGTATTTTTCTGTAATCTTCCGCAATACATACGTGATGATTACAAACGCTTTTTAGAAAATAAAATTCGTTCACTTTGGAATTTCAACGGAGCTCCCGTAGATATTTTCTTTAGAAAAAAATAAAATTCTTAGTATGAAACATTTAATTTGCATTAGTATTGCCTTATTAATCGGATTTTCATCCTGCTCATCAAAAAAACCGATTTACGAACAAACGGTAAATTTTCCAAATTATCAATGGAATCGTTTTAACATACTCGAATTTTCACCCGAAATCAAAAAAACAAAAAAAACGTATGATTTCGCTGTTATACTTACTTATCAAGAAGGATATCCTTACGAAACATTACCCATCAACACCGTATTAACGTATCCTAACGGACAAAAAAACATCCTCCGACGGGTAATTTTAATAAAAAATGAACAGGGTTATCTGGGCAATAAAGAAGGGAAATTGCGTCGTATTGAAACTATTATCCACACCGGAAAGAAATTCTCCGAAGTAGGGAAATATACCTTTACCGTGCAACAACTCACCCAATATTATGATCTTGAAAACATTGCTTCAATACGTTGCAAAGTATCTCCTTCGATTCCAAAAAAGCGTACATCATGAAAATCGTTGCGGTTGAATCGATAGGAATTAGCCCATTAAAAGCAGTAGAAATAGCAAAACATTTTGCTGCTCATGGACATGAATTTGTTTTTTATCCCGACCGCAAAGAAGACCAAACATCCTTATTGGAGCGAATGCACGATGCCGATATCGCAATTATTTCAAACATTCCCCTACCCGAAACGGTCTTATCGAAATGTAAAAATTTGAAATTTATCGCCCTTGCCTTTACCGGTATGGATCATATAGATGTTAATTACTGTCAAAAACAAGGTATTGTGATTCGTAATGCAGCCGGCTATGCGACCCATGCCGTAAGCGAATTAACAATCGGATTGATACTTGACGTGTATCGTCATTTATCGGAAATGGAAAACCAAACCCGTTTACTTCGGACTAGAAATAATTTTATCGGCAGAGAAATATACGGTAAAACCGTCGGTATTATTGGAACAGGAGCTATTGGAAGATGTACCGCCTTGTTATTAAAACATTTCGGATGCAACGTAATAGTGTATAGTCGTACACAACACAACGCAATGATAGAAAATCAAATTCCGTATGTTTCATTAAACGAGCTCCTTCTTCAATCGGATATCGTTTCGTTGCATCTAGCTCTTACCCCTGAAACTACACATTTAATTTCTAAAGAGAAATTGGCATTGATGAAACCCGAAGCTATCCTAATCAATACGGCTCGCGGTAAAATAGTTGACAATGAAGCTCTTGCTAATGCATTACATCAACATCTTATTAGCGGAGCCGGCATTGATGTGTATGAAACCGAACCCCCGATTTCGGCAACACATCCTTTATTAAACGCTCCGAATTGTGTATTGAAACCCCATATTGCTTATGCTACCGGCGAGGCTTTCGATAAACGTATTGAAATTGTTCTCCATAATATAGATGATTTTTTAACATTAAACCCTTCAACCCATGAATAAAATTCGTATTACAAAAATTTTTCATTTTGAAATGGCGCATGCACTTGTTGATTATAACGGCTTATGTCAGAATATTCACGGACATTCCTACCAATTGGAAGTATGTGTGTGTGGAAATATTAATCAACATCCCGACCCTTCCAAAAAAGGAATGGTTATGGATTTTTCGGATTTAAAAAACATGGTAGATAAAAATATCATCCGACTTTATGATCATGCTCTTATTTTAAATAAAGAAACCGATGAAACATTGGTGAAACATTTAAAAGCTAACTATAAAAATATTATTGTTGTTGATTATCAACCTACAAGCGAACAACTTTTAGTTGATTTTTCACAAAAATTAAAAGAACATTTACCTGAATATGTTGTTTTACATCACATTCGTCTTTCCGAAACACAAAGTTCTTTTGCCGAATGGTATGCTGAGGATAATTAAACCCGGATTTAATTCAACGAATAAGTAAATTTTAAATATATCTACCTGTAAACCATTTTATTAATAAAAAGTACATTGCGACGACGCGTTGATTTTTTATTATTTTTACTCCCCGAAACGGTTTGATAGCCGTAATAAATAAAATAATTTTTATACCAATGTTTTAAGGTTGTAGTATATTGGGTTACTATTCTATCGGTGGGTGATAACATTTCAACGGGTAAACTTTCGGTTGATTGTACCACGGTACGTCCGTTTAGAACGATGGAAATAATCTCACTTCCTACTCCATAAAACAGTAATACATCATTGTTAACGTCCAAATAAGCATGGAGAATATTTCTTAAACTCTTAACTAATACATCGTTGTATTGAAGTTGAGTATTCCATGCCAATTCACCTTTATTCGTAAACGACAATACATACGCAATTTGATACCGATAACCTGCAAATACCGAAGTAGGTGCTGTTGTATATCCGTACATCCCATAGTTGGCAGCATATTCCTGCCTATATTCCGGATAAATAACTTCACCGATAAATACATTTAAACTATCATTACGTACTATTTCATCCAATACCAATTGCAAATTTAATGAAGCATCTTTTGTAGTCATCGTAGTTTTCTTTCTATCAACTTGTGTACTTAATATTAAAAAATTATAATATTGAGCTTTTTCGGCTATTCCATTCGAAATAATCATAGAGAAAACTCCCGTATTGATATTATCTTCACTTTTTATCGCATTATACTCATTCGCATTCACATACGTACCAACCAACAATTGATTATGTGGATCTATCTGTATCATACGAAAATAATTCAAACGGTAATTTTCATCAAAAGGAACCTCCATGTTTTTTATTATATTTCCCTCTACATTCAGTTCGGTCAATAAAAGCGTTGAATTTGTTTTATGGGTATAATAGGTAGATGCTATCCACATTGCATTATCCAATGTATCGGTTTTAAAAAATTGAAATATCCCCATAACATCTTTTTCAGGATACAAAGGTTTAGCCTCCAACGATTTAAGATTCAACGTATATACTTTTTCATTTTGATTATACACACTGGCATATAATGCCGTTTCTCCAATGACACTCAAGTCTATTACCTCTTCTCTATCTTTGAGATTCAAGGCATACACTTTTGCTTTGCGTTCGGGTAAAAAATAATGCACAAAATAGGTATTATAAGATGTAGAGCGACGTGTCGGCTTTTGAAAACATAAGAAAAGATTATTTTGATCGCTATTTATCACTTCTACGGTAAGATCATTTTCCAACCAAAGATCGGTAGTCGAAATTTTCTGCAAATTGGTATCAAACAACACAATACTCCATTTAACCTTTTTATTTTCCGACACTTCCGTTTCATATAAAAGGGCTACTCCGTTTTTATCGAAGGGAACTACATGGAAAGGAAATTCGGAGGTAGGCACTTCAATTTCCAAACGCAAAGGAGGTGAAAATGCCTGTGAAAATAAGTTTAGCGGCAATAAAAGCAAAAACAATATGTGTAGTTTATGGAAACGCATTTTAGTTTATTATTTTTGTGGACAATAAGATAGCTTCAATCTGACGCAACAAATCTCTTTTATCGTCCGTTGGGGCATATAAAAACCCGTCCACGGTAATGATACGGTTGCGTTTTTCATCTAAAATGGAATAACTCACAAAAGGGCCTCCCATAAAATCACCAACCATTTTCCAGATTCCTTGTGTTTTTATCGAAAAATGTCCTGCAAAATCATAATATTCCGATTGGGTCGGAATATACTTTTCATCCACAACCATATAAGAACTGTCCATCGAACCAAACACATAGCGACGTGTCATTTTATTACGAAGACTAACAATATTTTTATTCAACAGCAGGGAGGTATCGGTATAATCTTGTATATAAATCAAAATGCTTTGTCCCCAATACTTGGTTTCTTTTCGCATCCAACAGAAGTTTTCATTGCAAACCGCAAAAATATATCCTTCGGGAACAATCATAGATAGTTTATATATATCGCTTAGTTTTTTTACTATTTTATTATCTTTTTGTGCTTTTTGAGCCTTTTGAAATCGTTTCATTTCAGCATCTAAATACACCTTGATAATGGATTCCTTCGTATTCGACAATAGGTCAATAACCGCTTGATCGTTTTGAGCTTCGAGCGAAACAATCAATTGTGGAATTGCCCATTTG
>CAYZQG010000110.1:0-6117 GCA_964480685.1 uncultured Lentimicrobiaceae bacterium | reverse complement strand
CGTCTTTAATCCCTTTTTCAAAAGCCAATCCGTTTTCAATTTTGTCTTTACAAGATTGGCAATGTCCCGAAGTTTGAATAATAATTACTTCTTGTTTGGATGGTTTTTGATTTTGCGGCAAACTGTCTTTTGTTTGTGAAAAACCGCATTGACTAACTATAAATAAACTGATTAATACTACTAATTTTTTCATACAATGAATGTGTTAAATGTTATAATTTTATTTTAATGTGTAACGTAAACCGCAATAACCCATTATTCCGTCGATAGGTCCCCAAATGATGGAAGAATCAAAATATTTGCTAAACGGATCATCGGCTGCAATAATCGGGTTATCTTGTTTGTAATTGGTGATGTTTTCAGCTCCTACGTATATTTCAAAGTGTTTGAATTTTTTGGTGATTTGAGCATTGATAGTTAAGAAATTAGGTGAATAAGTTGCTAATCTGTAATTCTCAGGATTTGTTCCGGTAAATGGTAATCGCTGACTACCATGGAATTGTGTGGTAATATTAAATTTCCATTTGTCGAATTTGGTGGCATAGCCTACATTTAACAAAGCTTTATGCTTGGATGTTAAGGCTTTTTCTTGTAATTGTCCATCAATCGTTTGCATGACATAGTTATAGCGATATGCCACTATTATTTCAAATCCTTTAAACGGATAAAGCATCAATTCGGTTTGAAACGAATGTGAAAAAGATTGCTTTCCATTTGAATTATAAAAATATACATAGTGAGGATCCCTGTCAATATTAGCAATTACTTGATTTTCAAAATTTGTATAAAAATAATCCACAATCAATGTCGATTCTTTTCCTTTAATTTTAAAGGATTGTGTAAAACTGATACCGGCATTCCAGGCTTCTTCTTCTTTTAACTTTTCTTGCATGACAAACGTACGGGAGGTGCTCATTAAAGCGGTGTTATCAATGTAAACATTCGGACTGCGATATCCTTTCCCGGCAGAAAGGCGAAGGGAGGAATTTTTTACAAATTCCCATTTAATATGTATTCTCGGTGTTAGAAATAGCCCGTATAAATTGTTGTAATCGGCTCTCATTCCGGCAATAGCTACTAATTTTTCTTTGTAAATAAAACTATATTGAACAAAAATTCCCGGAACCGACTCCCATCGTTTTGTAAGGGTATCTATATATTTTTCATGATAATAATCGGTTTGATAACTTAGTCCGAAATTGATTTTATGTTGTTCTTTTTTATCCATAAAATTCTCATAAAAGGCATTTAGATAGCCGCTTACTTGTTCTGCATGATACGTGGTTAATCCTGAAAATTCATTGTATTTGTGATAGGTTGCCGATGCTATGGTTCCTATACTTTCATGTTCGCCGGTGAGGAGAATCCCATTTTTAGAAATTAGATTAAGACGATGCGTTTCTATTCCGATTCCATAGGCATGTTGCGTTAAATAATCTTTTTCTTTATCAAATTTCATTTGTCCTCCCTGGCGGTTTTCGTAAATATAGGATGCCATCGTTCTGCCTTCCATTTTTCCTTTTTTTTCATAATCCCAACGGTTCATGAAATTGAGTTGCGTACTTAGTGGAACATCCATAAACCCATCGTTATTTCCATCCATTTTTAAGGCTTGGTTTTCGAAATGAAACAAAAACATACTGCTACAGTTTTCGCCTACGGGAAAACGGGTGTTTGCATTGATTTCCGATTTTAACATACTGTTTAAAAATAAATTGACAAACAATTTTTCTTTATTGGTTTCGGGCTTTTTATAATTTACATCTATTTGTCCGGTAATTGATTCATAGCCGTTTATCACTGAGGAGGTTCCTTTTGAAATACTGATGTTTTCCATCCATGAGCCGGGAATATACATCAATCCGAATGGAGCGGATAGCCCTCGAATATAGGGCGTGTTTTCCAACATAATTTGTGAATATATGCCGGCTAATCCCAACATTTGAATTTGTTTGGCTCCGGTTACGGCATCGCTGTAATTTACATCTACACTTACCGTGTTTTCAAAACTCTCCGATAAATTACAACAAGCTGCTTTCCGTAAACCGTCGGTAGTAAGTTGCTGCGTTAAAATAGGTCGTGATGATATATAAACCGATTCATTGGAAGTGATGGTAACCTCCGATAATTCAATCGTTTTCTTAAGTGTAACAGTTAAATATCGGACGGTATCGTTTATCTCTATCGTGTCGGCTTGATAACCAACAAAACTTGCTATTAATGTATGCGATTTATGGGTGTGTTTTAACCTGAAATGTCCGTTTTGGTCACTTGTAGTTCCGATAGTTGTTCCTTCCCAATAAAGGGTTGCACCGGTTAAAATTTCTTTTTTTTGTTGTTCGTTGATTTCAAATACAGTGCCTTCAATGGTTTGTCCAAATATATAATTGCTTGTAAATATTGCTATTATTATAAATAAAGTTTCTTTTTTTATATACATAAATATTTTTTTTAAAAATTACTAAGAACCTTAATTCAAAAAGAGTAAGGAGAAAATGATTTCCTTTTCGTTTAAAAACGGAAAATGTTTTTTTTAATTTATGCGTATAAAACTTGTTGGTGGGTAAATAGCAGATATCTTTCACCTCCTTGCGAAATAGGAGAACATTCGGGAATGGGAGGAGCTTTACCTTTAATGGTAATTGCTTTATTATAAAGTGTTACTATATATTCTGATATCAATAAATCGTTTGAAAATAGAGTGATAGCATCTAAATGTACGAGTTGCGGTTGGGTATATAATTGATGTATTTTATAATATTTGAATTTTGAAATACAACAGGCTTTATGACAATGAGAAAGCCCATGTTCGTTATGGCAAGAAGCTGTATGTGTGTGATGTTCTTCCAAATTAGGGTGATGATGTTCGAGCTTGGATGCCAAACAACAATCGGGATGTCTAAATACATATATTTCCTGTTTGTGGCAGTGCTCACACGAATGAATTGAAAAACAAACACCGACACTGTAGGCTGAAAAAATAATCGCCAAAAAGAGTGCTAAAAGTTTATTAAAAAGTTTCATTCGAATGCTAATGTAATTGAAATGATTTCGTTTATTTTAAGCAATTTTTATGCCATAAACTATTTGTGAAATTCTTTTTATGAACCATTCACGTGTATGTCATTAGAGTTTACATTGAAGTTAACTTATGCATAAATGTATAAATATAAATAGGATAGGAGGGAAATGCCGTAGGGAAGAAGCTTTAAAAAAATAGTTGTCGGGAAATGATAAACGTATTGAAAATTTGACGATATTTGCAGCCTTAAAAAAATCAATAAAAACAATTTAAAAAAGAAATTTTATGCCAGCAAAAATTAGATTACAAAGACATGGTAAAAAAGGACAACCTTTTTATCACATTGTAGTTGCGGATGGTCGTGCACCTCGAGATGGGCGTTTTATTGAAAAAATCGGCACGTATAATCCGTTAACAAATCCTGCAACCATTGTATTAGACTTTGATAAAGCCTATTATTGGGTAAATTGCGGAGTTCAACCTTCCGACACCGTTCGGTCATTATTACGCCGTGAAGGTGTTTATATGAAAAAACACTTAATGGGTGGTGTGCAAAAAGGTGCTTTTGATGAAGCCGAAGCCGAAAAAAGATTCGAAGCTTGGAAAAACGACAAACAAAGCAAAATCAATGATTACAAACTTGAAATTCTAAATTCAACCAAAACCGAAGCTAAAAAACGCTTTGAACATGAAAGTAAATTGAGACAAGCTCAAGAAGCTGTTATCAATGAAAAACGTATGGCTGAAATAGAAAAAACACGGAAAACAAAAGAAGAAGCGGAAGCGAAAGCTGCTGCAAAACTACAAGCTGAAGCACCCGTTGCACAAGTAGTTGAAACAACCGAAAATGTTGAAACCGAAGCACCTGTTGCCGAAGTAGTGGAAACAACCGAAAATGTTGAAACCGAAACTCCTCAGGAGAATGCGGAATAAACAATGTTAAACGATTATTTTTATCTCGGTAAAATAACTAAACTTTTCGGTCTCAAAGGAGAATTGATGGTTTATGTTGATTCCGATGAACCTGAAAAATATCACCATCTGGAATTGGTTTTCTTTGAAATAGAAGAGGAACCAATTCCTTTTTTTATTGAATCTATGAAAATTAAATCTGCTAATCAACTCATTGTTAAATTTGAAGATATTGACCTTGCATCGGCTTCGAAATACATTAATACATCCTTATTCTTGCCGATTAATATGCTTCCGCCTTTAGACGATAATAAATTTTATTTTCATGAAGTAAAAGGTTTTACCATTATTGATTCCAACTACGGAACCTTAGGCATTTGTAAAGATATTTTGGAATATCCGCATCAGGCAATTTTTCAAATCAAACACATCAAAGGCGAAATTCTTGTACCTGTAGTGGATCAATATATTCGTAAAGTGGATAAAAAAAATAAAACCATCGAAATAGAAACACCTATCGGATTGATAGATATTTATATCAATCAGCCATAAGTAAGTAATGTTTTATTAACCATAATGTAACATTCAAATAACATCCCAAATCTTATTTTTTTATACTTTTGTAACAAAAACTCTTATATGATTAAACGTACTAAAATAGTAGCTACTCTTTCCGAAAAAATCAGTACAAGCGAGTGCTTAACCAAACTTTTTGAATCGGGCGTGAATGTAGTACGCCTCAATACGGCTCATCAAAGCCAAGACGAATCGCAACGCATTATAGATAAGGTATACAGCACCAATCCTTCCGTTGCCATTTTAATAGATACCAAAGGTCCCGAAATTCGCACTTCTTCGATTGGCGATGCTTTTCAAGTCAAAGAAGGAGATGAAATTCGCGTTTTGGGAGACCCGCAAGGTGTAATTAGTTCGGGCGTTTTGTATGTGAATTATATCCATTTTGTGGATGATGTTTCGGTGGGTAAACGCATTTTAATTGATGATGGCGATATTGCTATGACGGTAATCGATAAAAAAGATAATTCGTTGATATGTAAAGTTGAAAATGCCGGTTTGATTAAATTGCGTAAAGGAGTCAACGTGCCTGAAGTTAAATTGAATATGCCTGTTTTATCGCCAAAAGATAGAGGATATATTGATTTTGCCATCCGAAATAAAGTCGATTACATTGCTCATAGTTTTGTGCAACATCCCGATGATGTACGTGAGATTCGAGCTATATTAAACGAACAACAAAGTAACATTCGCATCATTGCTAAAATTGAAAATCAAATAGGAGTTGATAATATTGATGCCATTATCGAAGAAGCGGATGGAATTATGGTGGCTCGCGGTGATTTAGGAATTGAATTGCCCGCAGAGAAAATTCCGGTTATTCAACGCGAATTGGTTAAAAAGTGTATTAAGAAAAATAAAATGGTTATTATTGCCACACAAATGTTACACTCCATGATTGTTAATCCGCGTCCTACACGTGCCGAAGTCAACGATATAGCCTCGGCAGTGTTTGAAAAAGCCGATGCCTTGATGCTTTCGGGCGAAACGGCGGTGGGTAATTATCCGGTTGAATCGGTTCAACTGATGTCGAAAGTGATTGTGGAAGTTGAAAAAGCCATTGAAAAATACCCTATTAAAATAAAACCGATGAGCGACGATGTGTTATCGGTGCTATCGCATTCGGCGGTGTTGGCGTGTAATACCTTACCCATTAAAGCCATTATTGTAGATACGCAAAGCGGCAGAACTGCAAGGTTCTTATCGGCTTATCGCGGTCATGTGCCCGTTTATGCTTTTTGTTATAACGAATATGCCATGCGTCAATTGGCTTTATCGTATGGGGTGGAAGCGTTTATGATTCCTAAAGACCCTTCTCGCGATCGTTTTTTGAAAACTACCATCGAATTTTTAATCGAACAAAAGAAAATTATGTTGGAAGATATGGTTGTGGTGGTTGGCGGTTCGTTCGGATCGGCTAACGGAGCAAGTTTTATTGAATTGTCTTCCGTACAGAATTTAATGGATTACGCGGAGTAAAGCAGCCCCTCCCGCCTCCACCAAGTGGAGGAGCTTGTGGGAGAGAGAGTTACATTAAGCAAAATTTTTTCTAAACCGATATAAAATAATTGTATTTTTGCAAAACGAAATCATTTAATAAATGCACC
>CAYZQG010000109.1:0-6119 GCA_964480685.1 uncultured Lentimicrobiaceae bacterium | reverse complement strand
CTTTGCGTAATGCTTAAACAACAAAACTTGGCATTTAAAATCGAAAAACATACCCACAATTATCCCCATTGTTGGCGTACCGATAAACCCATATTATATTATCCTTTAGACAGTTGGTTTATTCGTACCACTGCCGTTAAAGAACGTATGATTGAATTGAACAAAACCATCCAATGGAAACCCGAATCAACCGGAACAGGTCGTTTTGGAAACTGGTTGGAAAACTTGGTAGATTGGAATCTTTCGCGTTCTCGCTACTGGGGAACACCGCTTCCTATTTGGAGAACCGAAGACGGTAAGGAAGAAATCTGTATCGAATCGGTTGCTCAATTGCGTCAGGAAATCAACAAAGCGGTTGCTGCCGGATTTATGAAAGAAAATCCGTATCAATCTGACAATTACAACAACTTCGATTTGCACCGTCCCTATATTGATGCCATTTTTTTGGTGTCTTCTTCGGGACAAAAAATGATGCGTGAACCCGATTTAATTGACGTTTGGTTCGATAGCGGTGCCATGCCTTATGCCCAATATTTCTATCCGCGAAATTCTATTTCCAACTCCTTCCCTGCCGATTTTATCGCCGAAGGAGTGGATCAAACACGCGGTTGGTTTTTTACCTTACACGCCATTGCAACCATTATTTCCGACTCCGTTTCTTATAAAAATGTGATTTCAAACGGTTTGGTTTTAGATAAAAGCGGAAATAAAATGTCGAAACGCCTTGGAAATGCCGTTGACCCTTTTGAAACCTTGAATAAATATGGTCCCGATGCTACTCGCTGGTATATGATTACCAACACTCAACCCTGGGAAAACTTGAAATTCGATTTGGACGGAATTGATGAAGTGAGACGTAAATTTTTCGGAACCTTATATAACACCTACAGCTTCTTTGCTTTATATGCCAACATTGATCATTTCACCTATCAAGAAGCTGAAATTCCGATGAGCCAACGTCCCGAAATTGACCGTTGGATTTTATCCGAATTAAATACGCTTATGAATCAAGTAGATACTTTTTATCAAGAATATGAACCCACCAAAGCCGGTCGAGCCATTCAATATTTTGTGGACGTTTATTTGAGCAATTGGTACGTTCGCTTGAGCCGTCGTCGTTTTTGGAAAGGCGAATACAACGACGATAAAATATCGGCATACCAAACCCTTTATACCTGCCTCGAAGTGGTATCACAGCTTATGGCTCCCATTGCTCCGTTTTTTGCCGAACAACTCTACCGCGATTTGAATACCGTTAGCGGTAAAAACAAAGCCGATTCGGTGCATCACAGTGATTTTCCGCTTGTAAACGACACTCTGATTGACCATGATTTGGAAAAACAAATGCAGTTGGCTCAACAAATTTCTTCGATGGTGCTTTCATTACGTAAACGCAACAATATCAAAGTACGTCAACCTCTTACTCGCATCATTATCCCCATTAATACGCCCAAAATGCAACAGCAAATCGAAACGGTAAAAGATTTGATTATGGCGGAAGTTAACATCAAAGGTATTGAATACCTTAACGATGACAATAATATTCTGATCAAAAAGATAAAACCGAATTTTAAAACCTTAGGTCCGAAATACGGCAAAATCATGAAAGCGATTGCGATTGCCGTTTCCGAATTTTCACAAACCGACATTGCCCGCATTGAAAACGAAAAAGAAATAAATCTATCCATTGAAGGACAAGATGTTGTTCTCACGTTGGAAGATGTCGAAATTTCAACCGACGACATTCCCGGCTGGATTGTTGCTACCGAAGACACGATTACCGTTGCCCTTGATAGTACCATTACCGACGAACTTCGCCACGAAGGCATTGCCCGCGAATGGGTTAACCGTATCCAAAACATCCGTAAGGAAAGTAATTTGGATGTTATGGATAAAATCAATGTCAGTGTAAGTTATCATCCCGAATTGGAAGAAGTTTTACGTACCCACAAAAATTATATCTGTTCCGAAACTTTATGTAATAACTTGCAACTCATTCCCGATTTTCGTTCGGATTTACAAGTGGAATTATCGGATACCATTACCGTAAATATTCGGGTGGAGAAAGAGGGATAGATATCTCGTAGTAAAACATATTTATTTTACTTGCCGTAAAAATTAGAACACCGATTTACACCGATGTAACGGATTTTAAGCGGATTTCTAAGAGTAACAAAAAACTTTAAATTCGGCAATCAATATTCGCAACATAAAAAATATAATCCAACAACAAATAATTAACAATATAAGTATATCTTTACAAATCAATAATCAAAAAATCAATCAATGATTTATAGAACACTCTTAATTATCATTACTTTCTTTTTCTCTCTAACTTCTATCGGGCAATCGTTCAATGATACTATTGTTGTTAATTGTAAATTAATTTCCACTAACGAAGGGGATAAAATTCATACGGCTACGTATCAAGTTTTAAGCACATTTTATGGTAATCCAAGTAACGATACCATACATGCCGGATATTATTGTTATACTTTAAACGGCATTTTACCTACCTATTCAACCTTGAAATTAATTAAATATCAAGGCAAAGCACTGTTCGTAGATTATTATACTTTTCCCGATTATGATATTAATAAAGGTTTTCCGGTTTTCATTCAAGAATTAGAAACACTTAACCCCATACAAAAAAAGGTGTTCGTTGATAAAATTATAAAAAACAAAGAAACAGCTATTTCCATTGCCGAATCTATATTATTTCCCATTTACGGCAAAAACAATATTGAACAACAAAAACCCTACGATGTAATCGAAATCAATCATAATTGGTTTATAAAAGGTCATTTACCCGAAGGTATGAAAGGTGGCACTTTTTTCATTATCATCAATTCTTTTAATGGAGAAGTTTTAGAATTGAAGCATGGAAAATAATTCTATCTTAGTGCTTTACATAAATTTCAATCCAAACAAATAAATTACGAAAAACAAAAATGAAAAGATATGTGTATTTTGTATATTTTTGTAGAAGATTAATCGAAAAAATGTTTTAGAAAAAAATATTATTATTGATTGTATTAGAAAGAAATAAAACTTGTAAGAAGTATGATATTGGAAATTATAAAAGATGAACTATTGGATAGTTTTCGTAAAGCGATAAAGACTTCCCCTTTACAAACCTTAGCGAAAAATCAAGATCCCAATCTTCCGGTTGATTATTTTACTTTCTATCATTCGGTTTCTTCGGTTTACTCCTCAAAAATTGAAGGCGAAAATATTGATTTTGATAGCTTTTACAAACATAAATTTCTTAATGTAACCTATAATACCGATTATACTCAACGAAGCAATGATTTATTTACCGCTTATGAGTTTATCGTTAAAAATCGTTTAACCTTTCCCCATTTACAAAAAGCACATTGCCTGTTAAGTGCACACTTATTGCCTGAAAATCAACAAGGTAAAATACGCAACAATCCAATGTTTGTTATCAATAGCGATGATAAAATTGAATATATAGCGGCAGCACCTTTATTAGTGGCTACCGAACTCGAAAAATTGTTTAACGATATTCAATTGCTACTAAATGCCGAATTGGATGAATTTGAATGCTTTTATTTTGCTTCATGGGTTCACTTGGTTTTTGTAAAAATACATCCTTTTCAAGACGGCAACGGACGTTCGGCAAGATTACTCGAAAAATGGTTTTTAATGGAAAAATTCGGAGAAAAAGCCGTTTCCATTCCGTTGGAAAAAAACTATTTTATGCACATAAACGACTATTATCTAAACATTAAAAAAATCGGCAACGATTATCAAACTTTAAATTACGCTAAAAGTTTGGATTTTTTATTGATGACCGTTTTGGGGTTGAAATAGACGGATACAACCGATTAAAGTGGTTTTTTACCCACAGATTTACACAGATTATTTTTACTATGAAACTTAGAGAGGAGGAGAGTTTGAAATCACCCCTTCTCTTTCTTTATAATTTTAAGTTTAATTTTATCCATTTATTTATATTTTAAAATATGGATGTTTCTACTTCGTCACCACTTCCACCACTTTGTGAATAGCGGCTTGGAGTCCATCGCAATTTTTACCGCCGGCAGTAGCAAGGGCAGCTTGTCCGCCACCGCCACCTTGTATCAAAGCAGCAACTTCGCGTACCAACTGAGAGGCACTGAGACCTTTTGCCGTTAAATCGTCGGAGAGGGCAACTACTATGTTGGGTTTTTGTCCGGCATCGCTTCCAAAAACTACCAACAAATTCGTTAATTGACTTCGGAGTTGATAGGCTGCATTTTTAAGCAGTTCGGGCGACATATTTCCTAATGATTGAGCCACTTGAACGCCGTTAACGGTTATAATCTTATTCTTAATATCTTCCACAAAAGCTACTGTACGTTCCTGCTCAATTGTTTCGATGGTTTTGCGATAGGCTTCATTTTCCTGTATCAATTTTTTTATAGTCTGCAGGATGTGAGGAGCATTCAACAATTGTTTAATCTCTTCGGTCTCTTGTTGAAATTGATTAACATATTCTTCAGCTTGTTTACCACTTACGGCTTCGATACGGCGAACGCCGGCAGCAATTGCCCCTTCGGAAACAATTTTTACCAAGCCGATGGTTCCCGTTGCCGAAGTATGTGTACCTCCGCATAATTCAACCGAATCATCAAACTTGATTACCCGCACTTTGTTCCCGTATTTTTCGCCAAACAATGCCATGGCTCCCATTGCTTTAGATGCTTCGATAGAAACATCGCGTAATTCATGTACAGGAGCGTTTGCACGAACCAATTCATTAACAAGTCGTTCTACTTTATCCAATTCTTCTTCGCTCACTTTGGCAAAATGCGAGAAATCGAAACGAAGGCGTTCGTCGTTGACTAAAGAGCCTTTCTGTTCAACGTGTGTACCCAACACTTTTCGCAAAGCATAATGGAGTAAATGCGTCGCACTGTGATTGTTTTGCGTTGCTATTCGTTTTTCAACATCTACTTTGGCAACAAAAACAGCCATAAGATTTTCGGGTAAGGAATCGGAAATATGTAATACCAAGTTGTTCTCTTTGATGGTGTTTGTGATAAAAATTTTCTCATTAGCATTTTCCAACAAACCTTTATCGCCAACTTGTCCACCCGATTCGGCATAGAAAGGTGTTTTATCCAACACCAATTGATAAAACTGTTTTCCTTTGGCTTTCACCATTCTATATTTCAGTATACGACATTCACTTTCAAGAACATCGTATCCCACAAAATCGGTATGCATGCATTGTGGCATTAATTCTTGCCAATCTTCGGTTTGCAGCGTAGCTACTGCCCGCGAACGTTCTTTTTGAGCTTGTAAACCGGCATTAAAAGCATTCATATCAACGGTATATCCTTTTTCACTCGCCATAAGTTGAGTTAAATCAATCGGAAAGCCGAAGGTATCGAACAATTCAAAGGCAAATTGTCCGTCAATAAGAGTTTGAGGATGTGTAAGTATATAATTTTCAAATTTTTGAATTCCTTGAGCCAACGTTCTTAAAAACGATTGTTCTTCTTCGAGCAATACTTTTTCGATGAGATTTTGCTGTCGTTTTAACTCCGGAAAATGCTCGCCCATCAAACTCACCAATTTGGGTACCAACAAGGTTAAAAACGGTTTTTCTAAGGCTAAAAAGGTAAAGCCATAACGCACGGCACGCCGTAAAATACGCCGAATCACATAGCCGGCACCGGTGTTGGACGGTAATTGTCCGTCGGCAATGGCAAAGCAAACGGCACGCAAATGGTCGGCAATCACTCGCATGGCAATATCGCTATCGGCTTGTTGTCCGTAAACTTTTCCCGAAAGTGAAGCAATTTCCTGTATTAATGATTGAAAAATATCGGTATCATAATTCGATTGCTTGCCTTGCAATACCATGCACAAACGTTCAAAACCCATACCCGTATCTACATATTTTGCAGGCAATAACGTTAAATTTCCGTTTGCCTGACGATTGTATTGAATAAACACCAAATTCCAAATTTCTATTACCAAGGGATGATCTTTGTTCACCAATTCTCTACCCGATAGGTTTGCTTTTTCTGCTTCGGAACGAATATCAACGTGGATTTCGGAGCAAGGACCACAAGGTCCCGAATCGCCCATTTCCCAGAAATTAT
>CAYZQG010000108.1:0-6153 GCA_964480685.1 uncultured Lentimicrobiaceae bacterium | reverse complement strand
TTTGTTTATTTCCTGCCTTAAAAAGTGCTAACTTTGCAAACCGAAAAAAAATACAAAGAAAAGGGTTAATAATCAGATAATGAACGAAAATAAAAAAATAAAAAAAGCATATCCCAATTCGGAAAAAGTCTATATTCAAGGAAAGTTTTTTGATATAGCTGTTCCCATGCGAAAAATCACATTAACCGATACCGTAGAAATGGTGGATAATAAACAGGTTTTTTATCCTAATCAACCCATTTATGTGTATGATACAAGCGGTGTTTTTAGCGATGAAAAAGTCGAAGTGGATTTGAAAAAAGGACTTCCTTCCGTAAGGGAAAAGTGGATTTTAGAACGAAATCATGTAGATAAATTGCCAACCCTCTCTTCGGAATACGGCAGGAAACGATTGGAAGATAAAAGTTTAGATCATCTACGTTTTGAACATATTCGCTTGCCTTATAAAGCCAAAGCAGGGCAAGGAGTTACACAAATGTATTATGCGAAAAAAGGTATTATTACCGCCGAAATGGAGTATGTTTCCATTCGCGAAAATCAAAATGCCGAAGCTATGGGAGTTTTATCGCACATTACACCTGAGTTTGTTAGAAAAGAAATTGCAGCCGGTAGAGCGATTATTCCCGCCAATATTAATCATGTAGAATGTGAACCTATGATTATCGGCAATGCTTTTCTGACCAAAATCAATACAAATATCGGGAATTCAGCTACTTCTTCCGATATTGAAGAGGAAGTGGATAAATCGTTATGGAGTTGCTATTGGGGAGGTGATACCTTGATGGATTTATCAACCGGTGCTAATATTCACGAAACCCGCGAATGGATTATTCGAAACAGTCCTGTTCCTATTGGTACGGTTCCGATTTATCAAGCCCTTGAAAAAGTGAATGGTATAACCGAAAATTTGACATGGGAAATTTATAGAGATACATTAATCGAACAATGCGAACAAGGTGTTGATTATTTTACCATACATGCCGGTTTGTTGCGAAAACATATACCTTTGGCTGCAAAACGTTTAACGGGAATTGTATCGCGTGGAGGTTCGATTATGGCGAAATGGTGTTTGCATCATAAAAAAGAGAATTTTTTATTTACTCATTTTGAAGAAATTTGTGAGATATTAAAAGCTTATGATACAGGAGTATCCTTAGGCGACGGCTTGCGCCCCGGTAGTATTTACGATGCCAACGATGCGGCTCAATTCGGGGAATTAAAAACTATCGGGAAATTAGCTAAAATTGCTTGGACTCACGATGTTCAAGTGATGATTGAAGGTCCTGGACATGTTCCCATGCACAAAATAAAACTGAATATGGATAAAGAAAAGAAGTGTTGTTTTGAAGCACCGTTTTATACGTTGGGACCACTTGTTACCGATATTGCTCCTGCTTACGACCACATCACTTCCGCCATTGGTGCTGCTATGATAGGATGGTATGGAACAGCGATGTTGTGTTATGTAACGCCAAAGGAACATTTGGGTTTACCTGATAAAGAAGATGTTCGTACCGGAATTATTACCTATAAAATTGCCGCTCATGCTGCCGATATAGCTAAAGGTCATCCGGCGGCACAAATACGCGATAATGCCATGAGTAAAGCTCGTTTTGATTTCCGATGGAAAGATCAATTCAGTTTAGCCTTAGATCCCGAAAAAGCGTTGGAGTTCTTTAAAAGTCGTGCCGGAGCCGATGAAAGTGGTTCGGCGTATTGCACCATGTGTGGTCCTAATTTTTGTGCCATGCGCATTTCAAAAGATGTTAAAAACTGTGTAGCTTCGGCAAAAAAGGAAAAATAAACCTGAAAAACAATTTTTTTACAGTGGATTCGATTCTCCACACACTATTTGGATGGTATCTGTGTCCTCGTAGGCTGTTTTACTTAACTCCTCACACGTTGACGTGTTATCAATTGATTTTTCATATTCATTAACCACTGATTTCCCCTTATATTCGGAACAAGTGCAGGAATGTTTTTTGCAGGAAACAAGTGTAATTGCACAAAGAAAAACCAATAAAACATTAATTTTCATCTATATCAATTTATATAAATAATAAAACAAATTAATTTCAACAAAAGTACATCTTTTTCAAATGTAAATATTACTTCCTCTAAAATTAGTACAATTCAAAAAAAAAAGAGCTGCCTTTATCGCAGCTCTTGCCTTTTTTATTTGAAAGCCGTTTCGCTTAATCCTTTGCCCGATAATTTTAAATCGTTCATATAGGAGGGAACGTCTTTTCCTAAATATTTGTCAACATACATTTTAGCTAAATATTGTCCCAACATAAGACCATGTCCGCGTAAGCCGATTAGCAATCCGTTTTCAGGGTCAACAATATATCGCGGTTCGGTATAATAGCCGCTCCAAACGGCGTGGAACCCGATGCTGCTCAAATTAGGAATCCATTCGCTGAACATTTCGGAAACGATTTCTAAAAAGTCTTTGCTGTTGAATTTTAAGTTTTGACGCGTTTCGTTCGGATCGCTGCCCGGAGAGGCACACCCGATAATTTGTCCCGTTTTTTTGAATTGTTGTCCGTAAACCGCTGTAAATCCTTTGTATTTACGTCGGTCAATAACCATGTCTAAGGCATCCCCATTTTTACCCATCAAAGGCAATCGTCGGGTGATAAAGGCTTGGTGTTTAACGGGATATACGCCGGTTTCCAATCCGAGCATTTTGCAATATTTTTCCGCATCCCAACCCATGGCATTCACAAAATGATTGCAGCAATATTCAATGTATTGGTCGTTATGTGCTTGAACCAAGGCGTAATATTTATTGTTTTCTTTACGAACATGTATTAATTGACAGTCTTCCATCAAGATACCTCCGTGATTAACGGCAACGCCGCGGATATACTCAATGGTTCGTCCGGGAGTAGCTTGCCAACAATCGTTTGCTATTAAGGCGTGTGAGTAGGTGCTTAGGTTGGGATTCCATAATGGAGAAATTTCCTTTTGGAAATCTTTGCGTTCATACATGGTGGCATCCGACCAAGCTCGCGAAGCGTCCAAGGCTCGGTAGGTAGCTTCGTCGTGGACTAAATTGACATATCGGATAGGTTTATAATCAATGTTATAAACTTTTTGTATATCTTTAAATAGTTCCAAATTATGACGAGCAATATCCGATATATCGGGGTTAGAGAACGTAGGACGCCCTCCACCGATGTTACGCCACGAAGCACCGCGATCGTAATTTACTAAAATGGTTTGTTTTCCTGCTTCGGCAAAATAACGGAACAAAGCACTGCCCGCAATACCGCCACCGGCAACCAAAATATCAATATTTTCTTTCTTTACATTGTTGTTCTTTTGAAATACAAATGTTTCTTTTGCTTTCGGATTGTATAAATCGCCTAAGGTAACTTGGTTCGAAAGGGGAGCACGGGGGGTGGCATCGCCGACAACTTCAATTCCATAGCCGCGAAGTATTTGTTTTGCTCTTGGAATACAACGTTTTCCGCGACAAGGTCCCATTCCCAAACGGGTAATATGTTTTAATTCATCTACCGAAATAAAGGAGCGTTTGCCGATAGTTTGTACCAATTCTTCTACCGTAACGTCTTCGCAATGGCATACGTAGGTTTTGCTGTCGCTATTTTTCAAGGGTTTTAATTCCAACTTTTCGGGATATTTCGACTTGATAATAAACCCTCTCACATGTACCAAAGCTTCGCCTTGAAGGTTGGTCGATTTTACACGGGCAACGTTGGTCTTATTTTTCTTGATTAATATTTTTTCAATGATTCCTTCACCGAGTTTTTGTCCGTTATTATCCACCAAAAACACTTCGGCACCTTCTTCGGCATGGTATTCAATGGGTAAAAACAATTGTCCTTTCGAGAGGTTGTAACCGAAAATTGCTAAGCCCGGACATTGATATACGCAATCCATACATCCGATACATTTGCTGAAATCAATGGCAGGAACAGTGGAGGTGCTTGATTTGCTGATGGCTCCGTGCGGACAGGCAAAAGCACAGGGATTGCAGGCAAAACCGTAAATACAATCTATTTGTACAAAAGGTTTGGCAAACATGCGTTCCGGTGTAGGTAGATATGGTTTATCCAAAACCGGAATCGGGTGTTGTTGCGAGTCAATGTATTGCTTGGAAATATCCAAATACTCATCGTAATCGGAACGGACGTTCATGCACTGAGCAATTTCATAAGCAGCTTGTTTCCCGCGTAATACGGCACTTGTTCCTTCTCCGATGCGAATGGCATCGCCAATGCCGAAAGTGTTTAATCCAAAAACTTCCTTGCCTTTAATAAGCAATTGGTCGTCGGTAACCAAGCCGGTACAGATGTTGATAATGTCTATATCGTCAATAATTTTTTCGGTTCCGGCAATGGGTTTAAAGTTTTTGCATTCGGCAACCACCGCTCCGATAATGCCGTCGTGGTTTTGGTTGGGAATGGCTTTTAACAAAATATGGGATGTTAAAACGGGAATGCCCAAACGGCGAACACGGTTTGCCTGAACGGGAAATCCGCCTTCGCTGGGCAAGGCTTCTACAATGGCTTTGATGCTTGCTCCGGCTTGCATGCCTTGGTAAGAGGTTAAATATCCGATATTTCCGGCTCCAACGGTCAATACTTTTTTGCCGAGTAACGTATGTTCTTGATTCATCATTTTTTGGAAAACGGCAGCGGTATAAACGCCCGGAAGGTCATCGTTTTCAAAGGTAGGCATAAAAGGAACGGCACCGGTTCCTACTACCAAATATTCGGCATCCAAATATGAAATTTCTTCGTTTTCAATGTTTTTAACGGCTAAACGTTTGCCTTCGAGAATGTCCCATACGGTAGAATTCAGCAAAATGCCGTCGTGATTTTCGCCTGCCAAGGTCTTGGCAATTTCAAAGCCACGCATGCCACCGTATTTCTTTTCCTTTTCAAAGAAAAAGAATTGGTGTGTTTGCATATTAAACTGTCCGCCGATAACGGCATTGTTGTCAATGACCAAATTGGGTATATGCAATTCGTTGAGTGTTTCACGACAAGCCAAACCCGCCGGACCGGCTCCGATAATGGCAACGGTGGTTTTGTAAATCTTGATTTCGCGTTGTAGATTTTCGGTATAAACAGGTTGATAATCTTTCGGGATTTCTTTAACTTCCTTAACGCCATCTACTTTGGTGATGCAAATACGTTGTATTTTACCGTCCACCAACATTTCGCAAGCACCGCATTTGCCGATGCCGCATTCCAAACTTCGTTGACGGTCTTGAAGACTATGACTGTGAATCGGGAAACCTGCCTGATGCAAGGCAGCCGCTATGGTATATCCCTTTTTACCTTTTACTTTTTTTCCTTCAAACAAAAATTCGACGATTTCGCTTTCCGGAATGTCTAATATGGGATGATTCTTTATTTCGTACATGTTCTAATATCGTTATTTTTATATACTTATACTGTTATTGATTTTTTTAAAATGCAAATGCAAAGGAAAACAAAATTTTTGTAAACTCCTATGGTTTTTTGAGAGTTTGTTGAAAAAAATCGGGAAAGGTTGGAAAAAAATGGAATTCCATTTATTTCAACACTTTTTTGTTCTTCACCTCGTGCAATACTTTCATTTGTTGTATGGCAATGTGGTTGAGTTTTATTAATCGTTCGGATTGCGACATTTTTTCGGTTATAAAAACAGCATTTAAGTTTTCCATATTGGCAAGGCAAATCAACTCGTTGATAGTGGCATAGTCGCGGATGTTTGAGGTGGTGTAAGTTCTTCCGGAATCAGATTTTGTTTAATGGCATCGGTGTGTATGTGATAATTGAGTTTAGCTAATTCACGTTTGGCTGACCAACCTAATTGCTTTTGTTCTTCTTCTTTTAGACGTTGAAATTCTTTAAGCAAATACAATTTGAATTGGGGTGAAACCCAGGATGCAAATTCAAAGGCAATATCTTTATGAGCATACGTTCCTCCATATCGCCCGGCTTTAGCAATAATACCGGTAGAATTCGTCTTTTCAGTCCATTGTTTAACCGACAGAATAGATCTGTTTAAACCGGCAGCATTTTTAATTCCCTCGAATTCGGGGGAATTAAATTCAGGATTGTACATTTCTTCCCATATTCTAATATCGTTATTTTTATATACTTATACTGTTATTGATTTTTTTAAAATGCA
>CAYZQG010000107.1:0-6243 GCA_964480685.1 uncultured Lentimicrobiaceae bacterium | reverse complement strand
ACGCGTATCAACCCAACCTGGAACCGACATAAACGTAACGCCTGAAAGAGAGGCTCCAATCATGCCATAAGCAACTACAAACCAAGGCGATTGACGGTTTCCGATAAAAAATGATTCGTTGTTTGCTTTGCGTGACGTTAGCCAAGTAACTACAAAGATTAAAAGGGTGTAAACGGCAAAGCACGTGAAAATGATTATTTGCATGATATACGGTGTTAAGGTATCTGATATTTATTTTCGTTGTGTTAGTTTTTCTCTTAAAAAAGCTGCCGTATGCGATTGTTGATGATTGCTAATGCTTTCCGGTGTTCCTTGACAAACAATTTGTCCGCCATTATTACCGCCTTCGGGTCCCAATTCAATAATCCAATCGGCACATTTTATTAACTCTAAATTATGTTCGATTACCACAATGCTATGTCCTTTTTTGATTAAAGCATGAAAGGCTTTCAACAAATTTTTAATATCATGAAAATGAAGTCCGGTGGTCGGTTCATCAAACAAGAAAAGGGTGTTGTTTTGTTTGCTTCCTTTTCCAAGGAAATAAGCTAATTTTACCCGTTGAGCTTCTCCGCCCGAAAGGGAAGAAGAAGATTGTGCTAATTGTAAGTAACCAACTCCCACATCGGATAAAGGTTGTAAGGCAGTGTTGATGTTTTGAACTAAACGATTGGTGGGAAGGCTGTGGAAGAAAGCAATGGCTTCATCTACGGTAAGACATAAAATATCATATATGTTTTTATCTTTGACTTTCACTTCCAAAGTTTCGTCTTTATAACATTTGCCTTTACATTCATCACATTCAATTTCGACATCCGCCATAAATTGCATTTTAATATCAATATGCCCTTCGCCTTGACAAGCTTCACAGCGACCTCCTTCGATATTAAACGAGAAGAATCCCGGTTTATAGCCTCTGCTTTTTGAAAGTGGCTGTTCGGCAAATAATTGCCTTATATACTCAAATGCTCCAATATACGTAGCCGGATTGGAACGGGAAGAACGACCGATGGGGTTTTGATCCACAAACTCAACATGCGAAATGTGCCCAATGTCGCCTTGTAAGTGTAGCGATTCTTCTCTATTGGGAATGCCCGAACTTTCAATCTGATGGCTAATAAGCGGAAACAGCAGATCTTTAATCAAAGTTGATTTTCCGCTTCCCGAAACTCCCGTTACAACCGTTAAAATATCCAAAGGAATATCAACGCTTAAGTTACGAATATTATGTAAAGAAACGTTCGTCATTTTCAGAAAACGTTTGGCAGTTTTACGTACTTCCGGTATCTCGATACGCATATCTCCTCTTAAATATTTGGCTGTTATACTTTTCTCATCTAAAAGCAATTCATGAATGGTGCCTTGAAAAATAATTTTTCCGCCGTTTCTCCCCGATAAAGGTCCCGTATCAATGATTTGATCGGCATGGCGAATTACTTCTTCATCGTGTTCAACCACAATAACCGTATTGCCAATGTCGCGTAAATGTTGTAATACTTTGATAAGTTTTTGAGAATCTTTGCTGTGTAACCCGATGCTGGGCTCATCCAAAATGTATAAAGAACCTACTAAACTACTGCCCAACGAACCGGCAAGGTTTACCCGTTGCGATTCACCTCCCGATAAGGTGTTTGACGGGCGGTTTAACGTTAAATAACCTAATCCCAATTCACACAGAAATTCGATGCGAGTATGGATTTCTTTAATTAAACGCTTGGAAATCTGTTGCTCTTGTGGTTCTGTAAACGATAAAGAAGTGAAAAATTCCAAACATTCTTCCAAGGGCATTTCAATGATGTCGTGAATAGTTTTTTCTTGAATTTTAACGTATTGGGCGTCTTTTGTTAATCGACTGCCTTTGCATTCCGGACATATTGTTTTTCCTTTATAACGAGAAAGCAAAACACGGTATTGAATTTTATACGCATTTTCTTCCACCCATTCAAAGAATTGATTAATTCCTTGAAAGTATTCGTTTCCGTTCCATAGTAATTCGTATTCTTTTTTAGTTAGTTCGGAAATGGGACGATGAATCGGAAAATCAAAAAGATACGCGTTTTTTACAAGTTCTTGTTTGTATTCGTTCATTTTATCGGTTTTCCAACAAACTACGGCTTCTTCATATACCGACAGACTTTTATCGGGAATAACCAAATTAGGGTCAATACCCAGCACCGAACCGAATCCTTCGCAGCGAGGACAAGCACCGTATGGATTGTTGAACGAAAACATATTGACACTGGGTTTTTTAAACTCCATGCCGTCTTTTTCAAATTTATTAGAAAAACGTTGTACGTCAACTTTTTCATCGTTGAAGTGTATTTCGAGAAAACAAATTCCTTGTCCTTCAAAAAATGCCGTTTCAATTGATTCGGCAACACGTGAGCGATTTTCTTCGCTTTTTTCGATGGTAAACCGGTCAATAAGTAAAAGGATATCCTGCGAAAAAGATGGCTTTTGTTTCAGATATTCGTCAATCATCAAGGTTTTTCCTTGGATACGGATACGGTTATATCCTTGTTTCAGTAGTACGGTTAATTGTTCTTCAAAGGTTCTTTCGTTGTGAATTACAAAGGGAGCGTACAATACAAGGCGGATGTTTTCGGGTAATGTAAAAATAGAATCACACACATTGCTTACACTGTCTCTTTTTACCAATTCTCCCGAAATGGGCGAATAGGTTTTCCCTAATCGGGCAAATAAAAGTTTGATGTATTCGTAAATTTCGGTTGTAGTACCTAAGGTAGAACGTGGATTGCTGGTATTTACTTTTTGTTCAATAGCAATAGCAGGAGGGATGCCTTGGATGAAATCAATGTTGGGTTTGCTTATTTTGCCTAAAAATTGGCGGGCATACGCACTCAACGATTCAATATAGCGACGTTGTCCTTCGGCATACAAAGTGTCGAATGCCAAGGATGATTTTCCCG
This sequence comes from uncultured Lentimicrobiaceae bacterium, assembly GCA_964480685.1. Classification (GTDB taxonomy): domain Bacteria; phylum Bacteroidota; class Bacteroidia; order Bacteroidales; family WCHB1-69; genus UBA5266. Next base: position 3,313 of record CAYZQG010000107.1, on the reverse strand, counting down.
AACCCGACAAACCGGTTATAACAATTAATTGATTGTGGGGAATATCTACACTGATATTTTGTAAGTTATTGACTTTCGCTCCTTTAATACGAATATATTCGTTTTTTATCATCCTCTTTACACGCTTTTATTTGTTTTGCAAAGGTATATTTTTTTTGCGTTGCTTGTGTGAAGTATATATAAAAAAACAGCTCGAATTACATCAAGCTGTTGTGTGTTTTATATAAGGGCATTTTATTATTCTTTTTTCATGGATATAGGTAAAAGTACAACACGAACATACTCATCGTGAGATAAATAAGCGGCTACTTTTTTAATATCATGGATTGTTAAAGCATTAACCGCTTTTTGATAATCCTCTAACGAGAGTAAAGGTTCGTTTAAAACATAGAATTGATTTAAAGCCGATAACCAATTACCGTTATTTTTTAAGGCAATTTCTTTGGCACGAATAAGCTGTGTTTTTGCTTTTTCCAAATCTATTTCGGTAGGACCGTTGGCAATGAGTTGATCTAAAACGCCCCATATTGCAGTTGTTAACTCATCGGCACGGGTAGGTTGACATCCCAATGCAATGTTCATATCAATTTTTGTTTGCGGAAATTTTGAGGACGATAAACTGAATGCAGTTCCGTAGGTTCCACCTAATTTTTCACGTATATCTTCGGTAAGTTTGATTTTTACAATGTTGTTTAATAAGGAAATAGCTAAACGATCTTTATCGTTCCAGTCAAAATTACAGTTGGTACAGATGTTGAATTTGGCTTTTTCGCCAATGCCGGCATATACCGTTTCATTCACTATTCCTGTGGCAAAAGGTGTTGAACGATCCATCCATTTCTCACGATTTGGGGTAGAAGAGATGCCCCCAATGTATTTTTCTATCCAAGGAATTATTTTTTCAATGTCAATATTACCGACAAAATAGAAAGTGAAATCACCGGCATTGCTGAATCGTTCTTTGAAAATAGCATACATTTCATCCAAATTCATGTTTGCTAAATCTTCTTCTTTCAGATAGATAATGCTTCTGGTATCGGTGGGGTACTTGAGTTTGGCAAGGGTTATGCCATATTGAAAATCGGGCGAATTTTTTTGTGTTTGAATATCGGTTTTCCACGCATCTATTTTCTTATCCAATACATTCTGATCTTTTCGCGGGGCTTCAAAAATCATATATACATTTTGCAAAAAGGTTTCCAAATCTTTCACGGTTGTACTGCCACTAATACCTTCGCTAATATTTGAAATCCATGGATTTACCGAGAAATTTTTCCCAAACATGTATTTATTGAACATAATGGGCGTATAATTTCCAATACCGCAATCGCCAATAACGGAGGCTGCAAAAGAAGCATTAAGCACTTTATCATCCGGATAAAGCGATACTCCTCCAAAACTCGATGCGGCAAATAAAATTTGGTCGTTATTAAAATCGGTTGGTTTAATCACTACCTTTGCTCCGTTGCTGAGTGTCAGTTCGGTATAACCAAACTCTTTGTTATCACTACGTTGAACTACTTTGCCGGCAACAGGTTCTTTTACTAAAAATGGAAGATTGCTTATTTCATCTACATAAGCAGTGGTTTGAGTATTTTTTACTTTTTCAAAAAGTTGCAAAAAATCGCTTTCGGTCGGAACACTAAGTCCGTCTTTTTTCGGTTGGGTATAGTTTAAGGTAATGTTTTTGTCGCTTATCCATTGTTGAATCAAATTGTTGACTTCTTCAAGCGAAATGCCGTCTAACAATTGAGAAGCTACGTTGTAATATTCTTTATCGCTTACAATGGGGGTATGTTCCAAGAAATTACCTCCATATTGGTTGGCAAATCTGCGTGAATCTTTTTTCGATTCTTCTTTTGCTTGTTTTTCGTATTGACTGAGGAGCTCGATTTTGGCTCTATTTAATTCAGTTTGAAGAAATCCGTGTTGTTTTAAGCGTTGTAATTCCGTTAATGCCAATTCAAAGGTTTCCAATCCTTTCCCTTCTTTGCAGCCATAATAATTCGAAAACGATGCACACGTACGTGACCAATAATCGCCATAATACGAATAACCGTATTTAAACGGAGCTGTTTTTTGTTCTCCTATTTCCGAAATACGCGCATTGAGCATGCCGGTAAACAAGGAGTAGCAAATATCTCTGCGAAAATCTGCTATGGTAACGGTTTCGGTTTTCTTTTGTTTATAGTTTATCGTGAATTGCGTTCCGGTAGCTTCGGGGTCGGTCGCAATGGCAATCAAAGGGGCTTTGTTGTCAGGAATGTTGTACAAAGGTCGGTTTAAAGGTGTTGCGGGAGCATTGTTCATGGTAAAAAAATCAAGCACCATTTGCTCCATTTCGTTGGCATTAAAATCACCGACAATTACAATTGCCATGTTGTCGGGACGATACCACGTTTTATAATAGGAACGAATGGAACTGTATGGGAATTTCTGAAGATTTTCCAAGGTGCCAATCGGTAGTCGGTTGACATATTGCGAACCTTTTAATTCGATGGGTAAGGTGATTTTTTGCATACGCTCGCCGGCACCGCCGCGGGTACGCCATTCTTCAATAATTACGCCGCGTTCTTTATCTATTTCGGTCGAAGTCATTAACATACCGAAAGCCCAGCCGTCTAATATTTTTAACCCCATGTTAAACAGCACACTGTCGTCGGTGGGTAAGGTTACATGATACACCGTTTCATCAAAACTTGTATACGCGTTGATTTCTCGTCCAAATACGATGCCTTTCTTTTCCAATTCATCCACCAACGAATTAGCCGGAAATTGTTTCGTGCCATTGAATCCTAAATGTTCGGTGAAATGTGCCAACCCGACTTGGTCCTCGGTTTCCAACACCGAACCGGCATTGACAGCCAAATAGAAAATGGCACGTTTCTCCGGTTTATGATTGGATCGAATGTAATAGGTTAATCCACAAGGTAGTTTGCCGATTTTTACATTGGTGTCTTGCGGCAACTTTTGATTTACGTTTATGTTTGTCGGTTGAGCAATTATAAATGTTTGTGTAAAACAAACAATTGCAACGATAGCTTTACTAAATATTTTCATCTTTTTAAGGTATTATTTTTTTGCAAAAATACACTAAATTCATAAATGAATAAAGTAAGGTTGAAAAGATGTTTAACATCTTTGAAATTATATAAAACATCTTTTAAAAGATACTAAGTGTTTTTTTTAAGCTACAATGAATAAATTTAAAACGACTCTAATTTGGAGATTCTTCCCTTCCCTTCATTACGCTTGGTGTCTCAACGTATTTTAAATTATTTGTATTCTCTTTCAATCAGTTAAAAAATAATTT
>CAYZQG010000106.1:0-6295 GCA_964480685.1 uncultured Lentimicrobiaceae bacterium | reverse complement strand
AAAAGCCTTTCCATATTTCGGCATTGACACTACGTCCATAGAAATATAACTAAACCGAAAAAAGTTATTTCACCCGATTATTCTCGGGAAAAACAATAGTCGGTTTAAATGTTTTAGCTTCTTCGGGTGTCATCAAGGCATAAGAAACAATAATTACGACGTCGCCTACAACTGCTTTGCGAGCTGCAGCTCCATTCAAACAGATAATTCCACTGTTTCGTTCTCCTTCTATTACATAGGTTTCCAACCTTTCTCCGTTGTTAATATTCAGTACTTGTACCATTTCAAACTCGATCAAGTTAGCAGCTTCCATCAATGCTTTATCAATGGTAATGCTTCCTTTGTAATAAATATTGGCTTCTGTTATTATCGCACGATGAATTTTTGATTTTAACAGATTTATTTGCATCTTCTTATATTTTATTAAGTTCTAAATTATCAATTAATCGTATTTTATCTAAATAAGCCGCTATACATAAAACGGCTTGTTGAGTTTCGTTAAAATTATCAACAGGCAATAAGCTATCGGCATCAACAATATCGGCATACTCTAAGGTAAATTCCTTGTTTTCGGCAAATTGATTATGTAGCCATTGTTCTATATCGCGAGGTGATTTTGTTTGTACATACGTTTTAGCTTTAATCATAGTTTGATAAATAAAGGGAGCTTGTTTTCGTTTTGTTTCCGAAAGTAACGCATTTCGAGAACTGAATGCCAAACCATCAGCTTCGCGTACCGTATCAACCAAAACAATTTGAATCGGCAATGAATGTATTTGTACTAATTTTCTAATGATTACGGTCTGTTGAAAGTCCTTTTTGCCAAAATAGGCTGCATTGGGAGAAATAATATCAAACAAACGTTTTACAACCATAGCAACTCCATTGAAATGCCCCGGACGAAAAGCTCCTTCCATTACTTTATCCAAACAAGCAAAATCGTAATTTTCGCTCGGTGTGTCAGGATAAATTTCTTCTTCGCTCGGTAAAAACACAAAATCACATATATCCTTTATAAAGTCAATATCTTTTCCGGTATTTCGGGGATATTTTTTTAAATCCTCCGGATTATTAAATTGCGTCGGATTGACGAAAATACTACAAACCAAGCAATCGTTTTCGGTTTTAGCATGCTGCAATAAAGCATAATGCCCCGGATGTAAAGCACCCATCGTAGGCACAAAACCAATGGTTTTGTTTTGCTTCCTTATTAAAGCAAGTTTTTGTTGAAGGATTTCTTTTTTATCTATGATTTCCATCTTTCTCCTTTTTCAATACGCTAAATTTCTTTTTAGTACACATCACCAATATAACCCGATGAAAACTATTACTTGCTAATAAAATAAAAAACAAACAAGAAATAATGAAACTAAACAAAGAAATCATTACGGTGTTTTTAAAGGTATTGGGATAGGCTTTTGAATAATCGGGATCGGAACGCAAAACAATACTTAAAAAATCATATTTTTTGATATATCCGACATTTACAGCATCATATCGAGATTGCAAATCACTTCTTTGTGAAATCAAGGTGGATAATTCTTGTTGAAGAGCAACAACAACAGGACCTTTATTTTCAAAATTATCTTTCATTCTATACACAGCCTCTTTATTAATAACATGAGAGCCTTCACTGGTTCCTAAATACCCTTTTGTTACTTCTATACCTTGTAATGTTTGCATAATTATCTCATAATCTACTCCATACAAAATTAATTTTTTTATAGTGGAATCAATTTGAATATTTTTATTTAGAATTGCTTCTTTATAGGCATTTAAATTTAAAATGAGTGATTTTTTAATATCATTTTCCATTTTAATATTTAAAAATATCGGAATATCGTTAGCAATGTTACTTGCCGTTTCAGGGTCCATATCCAACACTTCAACTACAACATTTCCATAGAATTTATCTAAGGATACTTTAATATTTTGATCGTATTTACTATATAACGAAGCCGTATTGTCAGCTAATTTATATCTTTCCTTGTAATTATATTTTTTAATAATAGAATCTTTTACATCTTTAGATTTACACCATACAATCACTTGTTTGGAAGGTGTTTCATCCGATTTGGGCATTACATTATTGGGATAAAATGCAATTGTTGATCTATATAATGGCTTAATAAACAACGATGACATAAAAAACACACTTAATAAAGCCGATAAAAGCACAATACCTGCTATCCAGTATTTATATTTCAGTAGAATACGAAAATATTTTATTAAATCTATCGTATACATTTCATTCTCTTTCGATTCGATTTTTTCCATTAAATATTTAGTTTATTGAATTTTAATTTATTTAAAATATTCTATGTTCAAATTTTAAGTTTATAAATAACTTGCAAAAGTACTTAATATTTTTATATCTTTATTTTCATTTAAGAAAAAATCTATTTTCATTGTTAATTTTTATCCGTAAAATTATTTAAAACATTATATATCTGCACATTATATAAGGAATTGTTTTTTGATAAAAAATGCAAAAAAAACATCCGTATAACCCGTAAATATGGTATTTTTGCAAGCTAAAATATAGATTATTATGTTAAATAAATCAATTACTGTCGGAATAACACACGGAGATATAAATGGTATTAGTTATGAAATTATTATGAAAATGCTTAACGATACCCGAATGATGGAGTTATGTTGTCCGATTGTTTACGGATCGTCAAAAGTAGCTTCCTTTTATAAAAAAATAATATCAAAAAACATAGACCCTAATTTCAGATTCAATATTATTAAGCAAGCGAAACAAGCCACCTTAAAAACCCCGAATTTAATTAATATTGTAGAAGATGAAATAAAGGTTGATATAGGCAAAATAACACCAATTGCCGGTGAAATGTCGCGATTAGCATTGGAAATGGCGGTTAAGGATGCTATGGAAAAAAACATTGATGTGCTGGTAACCTGCCCTATCAACAAACAAAATGTATATTCGGAAACTTTTAAGTATTCCGGACATACCGAATATTTTGCTTCGGTAACACATGCGAAAAAATTTCTCATGCTTATGATAGCCGATTCAATACGTATTGGAACTATTACTACACACTGTGCGTTGTCGGAAGTCTCAAAATTAATTTCAAAAGAATTGATAATTGAAAAAATTGAAGTCTTAAACAATAGCCTAATCAACGATTTCGGAATTATCAAACCGCGTATAGCCGTTCTTGCACTCAATCCTCATGCCGGCGATAACGGATTGTTTGGTAATGAAGAACAAACTATTATATCACCTGCTATCGAAGAAAGTTTTACTAATAAAATATATGCTTTCGGTCCCTTCCCTGCCGACGGGTTTTTCGGTTCCGGTGAATTTAAAAAATATGATGGTGTTTTAGCCATGTATCACGATCAAGCTATGATTCCATTCAAATTATTATCGTTTGATGAAGGTGTTAATTATACCGCTGGATTACCCATTATCCGAACTTCGCCGGCTCATGGTAGTGCAATGGATATCGCCGGTAAAGATATTGCTTCGATTAATTCATTACGCAATGCTATCTATTTAGCATGTGATATTTATAAAAACAGACAAAATATTCAACTCTCAGAATAAAAAACAATCCTGTATGCCGGAATATACTTTATCGACTGTTGCAAAAATAATTAATGGCAATCTGCTCAACTCTTACGATATAAATTATATCATCAAAGATTTAGCTTTCGATAGTCGTAAAATTCAACTCGAATCCAATGTGCTTTTCTTTGCATTGGTGAGTAGTAAAAACGACGGACATAAATATATCCGAGAACTCTACGACAAAAATGTGCGTAATTTTGTCGTCAACAAATCGTTTCAAGAGGTAGAAGAATTTCCGGAAGCCAATATTATTCAAGTAGAAAATACCTTAACAGCATTACAAACGCTTGCTAAATATCATCGAAAATGTTTTCATATTCCCGTTATCGGAATTACGGGTAGTAACGGTAAAACCGCCGTCAAAGAATGGCTATACCAATTATTATGTGATGACTATAAAATTGCTTATACACCCAACAGTTTTAATTCGCAAATCGGCGTTCCGCTGTCGGTTTGGAACCTTCATAGCGATATTCAATTAGGTATTTTCGAAGCCGGTATTTCAAAAACCGATGAAATGAATACCTTAAAAGAAATCATCGAACCTACTATTGGCATTTTAACCAATATCGGAACGGCTCACGATGAATATTTTATGGATGTTAAACAAAAAATCGGTGAAAAATTAAATCTTTTTCGTAATGTTGAAACCCTCATTTATTGCACCGACAACGGACTTATTACGGAAATATTAATGCGTACCGAACTAACAAAAAAAATCAAACTGTTTACTTGGAGTCGCAAAAAAGAAAATGCCGATTTATACATAAAAAACATTGTTAAACAACCTAAAATCACTGAAATAACAGCTACTTTCCTACATCAGGATATAAAAATTAAAATCCCTTTCATCGACGATGCCGCAATTGAAAACACCATTCATTGCTGGGCTTGTTTGCTATTGCTCGGTTATTCTAACGACATTATCGCCGAACGAATCAACAAACTGACTCCCATTTCTATGCGTTTGGAAATGAAACAAGGTGTTAACCGTTGCATGATTATCAACGATACCTATAATTCCGATATCAATTCGTTACAAATCGCTTTAGACTTGATGATTAACCAACAACAATTTCAGAAAAGAACGGTTATTTTGTCGGATATTTTACAAAGCGGCAGTTCCGAATACGAACTGTATAAAGAAATTGCCAATCTATTGAATGCTAAAGGAATAAATAATGTTATCGGCATTGGAGAAGCCATTTCACGACAAGCAAACAGTTTTACCATTAAAAAAGAATTTTACAAAACTACCAACGATTTTTTTGCCGATTTCGATGTTTCAAAAGTTGAAAACGAAATCATTTTGATAAAAGGTGCCCGTAAATTCAATTTTGAACGTATATCGAATTACTTGGAACTCAAAACCCATGAAACCGTATTGGAAGTCAGTTTAAATGCTTTAACTACCAATTTGAATTACTATCGTTCCTTGATAAAACCCGAAACCAAAATCATGGCTATGGTCAAAGCTTTCGGCTATGGAATAGGCGATATCGACATTGCCAATGAGTTACAATATCATAACATTGATTATTTAACGGTAGCTTATGCCGATGAAGGCATTGCATTGAAAAACAAAAATATTCATCTTCCCATCATGGTTATGAATCCCGATGAGCGAAGCATTGAATCCATTTTAAAATACCAACTTCAACCCGAAATTTACAGTTTTCGCATCCTTCAATTTATTGAACAAGCCCTTGAACATAATCCACAAATACCTAACATTCACATTCATCTGAAAATTGACACCGGAATGCATCGTTTAGGATTTGAGAAACAAAACCTGACCGACCTTTTAAATCATTTATCCCTAAACCCGAAAATAATTGTGGAAAGTATTTTTTCGCATTTTGCTGCCGCCGACGATCCGAAAGATGACGCCTTTTCTCGTCATCAAGCCGACTTGCTTTCCGAATGTTATGAAATAATTAGCGAACGTATAGGGTATAGACCTATTAAACACATAGCCAATTCGGTTGGCACGGTACGATTCCCCGAATATCATTTCGACATGGTTCGACTCGGTATAGGATTATTCGGCATAAATTCTTTTGCCAATCAAAGCAAATTGGAAAATGTAGCAACCTTACGCACTATTATTTCTCAAATTAAATTCATTAAAAAAGGCGATACTATCGGTTATAACCGCGAATACAAAGCCAACAACGACATGATGTTGGCAATTATCCCTATCGGTTATGCCGACGGATTTCCTCGTACTTTAGGAAAAGGAAACGGACTTGTGCTCATTAACGATCAATTGGCAAAAATTATCGGCAATGTATGCATGGATATGTGTATGGCGGATATTAGCCATATTCAAGCAAAAGAAGGCGATCAAGTGATTGTTTTCGGTAAAAATCTTTCGATTCACCAATTTGCGAAAATGTCGAAACGTATCGAATACGAAGTACTTACAGGTATTTCGCAACGTGTAAAAAGAATTTTCGTCCAAAATTAGAAAAACAATGATAAGCTTTAGCATCTCTATCGTATTGTTAATTGCCGGTTATTTTGTTTACGGCAAAGTTATTGAAAAAGTGTTCGGTATTGATCCGATGCGTGCAACGCCTGCTCTCACCAAAACCGACGGAGTAGATTATGTCCCATTGAAACCGTGGCGAATTTACATGATTCAATTTTTAAATATTGCGGGTCTAGGTCCAATATTTGGCGCAATTCTCG
>CAYZQG010000105.1:0-6403 GCA_964480685.1 uncultured Lentimicrobiaceae bacterium | reverse complement strand
TCAATAATGTGTGCAACTCCTCGGTCGTTTTCGGGAAGAGTTTGAAAGCTAACGCTAAATGTTTTGTTTGGGTCATTGTTGGCAATTTTAAATACTTTGGCACCGCTTTTAATATGTTCAAAGTAATAACAAGTGGAATTAACTTCCTTTACAAATCGTTTTTCAATAAGGCGATAGCCCGACACCGAAACATCGGTTTGTGTTTGTGCTGAAATCAGGGTGGGGAAAAACAGTAGCAAGCTGAATCCCATAGCGAAAATTTTAATAATTGACTTTTTCATGTTGATAATATTTTTAAATTATAATTGTATATTTTTAAATTCATTAGCAGGATTATTGTCGTCCTGTTTTTTCTTGTAATTGTTTATTTTATAGCTTAATTGTAAAATAACAACTGGATATTCACTATACATTTCTACATTCGTTTGAAGCGTAGGAAGATTTGTTTGAATACGATATTTTACCGTGTTGAAAATATCTCGTCCGGTTAAAACGATTTGAAAACGTTGTTTGAAAAAGCTTTTACTCAATGAAAGATTACATCCGTAAATAGGATCCATTTTTCCTTGAGCTAAGATTTTGGGAGCATTGTAAAAACCGGTGAGTTGAATTTTAAAATCATATTTCATTTTGAATGTTGTATTTAACGAAAAATCATAATTGAAACTTCGGGTAGTTGTATTTGCCGAAACGATTTTCCCTTCAATAATATATCCGTATAAATTGGCATTGGCATACAGATTAAACCATTTAACGGGAGCATAATTTCCGGAAAGACTTATTCCAAAAGCATAATTTTTATTCAGATTATCAACGCCATACAATATGGTCCCGGTGCTGTCGATACGATAGGTTCGGGTGATAGAATTGTTTGTTTGATGAAAATAGTTTTCAACAGCAATATACCCTTTTGTCATGTATTTCATATAGTTAAGTTCAATAGAATGGGTATATTCAGGCAATAATCCCGGATTTCCGATTTGTGTAATATAACTGTCGGAAAAGATGGGAAAAGGATTTAAATTCCATTCGTTCGGACGATTGATTCGGCGGCTATAACTAAATTGGAGATAATTTTGTTTGGGGAATTCTTTTGATAAATGTAAACTTGGGAAGAGATCAAATTTTTCTAGATGATATTTTTCGCTTGTGCCTACCACGCTTAATTTACGATTATAATATTCGCCTCGTAAACCTACTAAACATTCTATTCCAAGTAGTTCACCAGAATAGGTAAGGTAAGCAGCTTGTATATTTTGTGAAAAACTCATCGCTTGCAAATTAGCAATAGGAGCAATCCACTCATGTGTTATAAAATCTTGTGCTTTATATACGTAATCGGAATTAATAGTTTTGTAATTTCCTTGATAACCGGCTTCGAGTTTATGTTTTTCTTTAATAGTTTTTACATAGTCGAGGTTTAATTGATACGAAAGGTTGTTATCGTGATCAACGGAATAATGGTGATTGGCAAAGTAAGTAAATGAATGATTAGAATTGGTAAACATTTCGTTTACATCGGTCGAATCGTTTCCTTTCCAAGTAGATACATTAAAAGAACCCGACAATTCATCGCCAACTTGTTTGAAATTGTGTTTGTAATATAAATTTCCCGAATGATAATAACCGCCAATTTTCATTAAGGTTTTAGTTAAAACATACAGCATGGAATCATTATCATTGTTGGTTTGCTTTGTATTTTCGGGAATCGATAAATTATAACCCCAAAATCCCCAATCATAACTTAGGGTAAATACATTTTTATCGTTAAGGTTCCAATCAAATCCGGCATTAATCGAATAGGGATTTACATTTTGTTTTCGTTTAGCTTCTTGTGTTATAAGCTGTAGAGTATCGTTATAGGAATAAGAACGGTCGGAATTCATTGTGGGATAGGAATAATTCAAATTGTAATTTCCGCTAAAAAAAAGATTTACTTTCTTAATTTGATGATTGATACTAAAATCGCCCGAATATTTATTATAGGTTCCAACCGAAAGGTCAATAATTCCATTGGTGCTTTTCTGCGTATTTTTTTTCATAATAATATTGATGATTCCTGTGGTACCTTGAGCATCGTATTTAGCCGAAGGGTTGGTAATAATTTCAATCCGTTCGACCATCGCAGCCGGAATTTGTTTCAATATCGTGGAACTATTTAAAGAGGAAGGTTTTCCATCTACTAAAACCGTAAAATTCTGGCTTCCTCTTAAAAGCACGTTTCCTTCCATATCCACTTGAATAGAAGGCGTATTTTCAAGAAGATTGACTACGGTACCTCCGCTGGCATCTAATTTTTTAGAAACATCAATCACTTTTTTATCTATTTGATATTGAACGGCATCTTTTTCTCCTTTTATCTCAACGTCGTTCAATAAAATCGTTGATTCTTCTAAAATTACCGTATCGCAAGAAAAGATTTTTTGAGAAGAAGAAAGAGTAATGTTTGAGAGAATTATAGTATTAAATCCTAAAAAACCAATTTCAACATAGTAATGACCGTATGGCAGATTGTTTATGATAAATGTACCGTTCATACTTGAGGTTGTGCCGGTTATCATTGTTGAATCGGGAAGCGAAAACACTTTAATTTGTGCGTACTCGATGGGACTCAAATTCGATTTTGCTATTATATAGCCTTTAATAATTCCTTTTTCTACGTTATTTTCGGCTCCGGCAGTTAAGATAATACTCAATAATATAATAATAAGACATTTACTCTTCGTTTTCATATTATTTTCCTTTCTTTTTGTTTTTAATTACAGTTAAAATTTTTCCTAACAAATTTCGGAGCAAAAGTAGAAAAGAAATAAAAATAAAGGTATAAATAAATGATACATGCTGCCTTCTTTTTATTAAATGCAGCTTTTGAGAGGATAAGTGTAGAAATAGGGAATAGATTAAGTCTTACAATAAGATGAAATACTGAGATTTTTCGCTTCACTTCGATATGCTCAGAATCCGTATGTTTTTATAAGACAAAAAATTTGAATATTATATACAAAATTTACAGCGTATATTTTTTTATAAATTGCTCAAAATCATCTTTTCTGCGGGTAGAAACGGGAATAACGGAGCCGTCTTTTAAAATAACGGCTAACCCGTCTTTACGGATGTATTTTTTTAAATAATTCACATTGATTAAATGCGAATGATGACAGCGAAAAAACGAATCTTCGTGCAGCATGGATTCGTAATCTCCTAAGGTTTTTGAAGATACAATTTGACTTTTATCGGCAAAAAATACTTTGGTATAATTGCCAAGCGATTCTAAACGAACCACATCGTTTACTTCAACAAAAATGGTTTCCGATTGGGCATGAACGGCTAATTTGCTTGGATGTGAGCTTTGTAAATTGGTTAACAGCGATTTAATAGTATTCATTTCAAAACCGTTTTCTTTTTTTCTTTCCGATATTTTTTCAATGGCAGCCATCAGCTCTCGGATGTTTAACGGTTTTAATAAATAATCAACGGCACTGTATTTAAAGGCTTTCAAAGCATGTTGATTGTATGCTGTAATAAAAATTAAGCTAAAGTTTTTATTTTTTATTTTTTCCAACAAATCGAAACCGGTTCCGTCCACCAAATCAATATCTAACAATAACAAATCGAAATCGGTAGTATTAATAATCGGTTGAGCTTGAGCAATGGAATAGGCTTTGGCAACAACCTCTGTATTTTTTACATGTTTAATCAACGCATTTTCAATAAGATTGACTGCATTTGGTTCATCATCAACAATAATGGTTCTTATCATAGTGCGTTTATTTAAAAAGAGGTAATTCAACAATTACTTTTGTTCCGCTTTCACCGGCAGTAGCGGATTTATCTATATAATTGATTTTTAATTTTGTATATGTAGCCGAGCTCAGTAATTTCAAGCGGTCGTTGGCAATGGAAAGGGATAGAGATTTATGTTTGTTGTCGGAATTTAATTCTTCGGCTTTCAAACGACCGATACCGTTATCGTCAATTTCACAAATTAAGGTTTCGTTTTTAATTTGTATTGAAATAGTGAGCAATCCTTTTTCTTGTAAATGTCGAAGTCCATGGATAATAGCGTTTTCAACAAAAGGTTGGATAAACATGGTCGGAATTTTGTATTCTTCCAAAGGTAAATTTTCGGGAAGTATAATTTGATAATTAAAACTGTTGTTAAAACGTAATTGTTCCAATTCGATATACAGTTTTACGGCTTCCAATTCATCGGTAACTTTTACTTTGCTGTTGTTGGTATTTTCTAAAATTTTACGAATTAAATGGGAAAATTTACTGATATATTCGTTAGTTTCCAACTCAGTATGATTATACATATAGTATTGAATCGAGTTTAAGGTATTGAAAATGAAATGCGGATTCATTTGTTGAATTAAGTTTTGCAACGTTAATTCGTTAATTTTTTGTTTGGTTTTTACTTTATTGTGTTTATAAATAATAATCGAAACGATGATGATTACAATGATTAAAACAATTAAAATTAAAACAATCAGGTTATTATTTTTTGCTTGTAATGATTTAATGTTATTTTCTTGGGTAAGCGATTTAATTTCATCTTGTTTTTTCAACACTTCGTATTGAAGTGTCATTTCCGAAATTTGTGCATAAAATTCTTTTGAATACGTTTTTTCCGTAGATTGAATAAGTAAATCGGCATATTCGTAGGCTTTTTTATAGTTATTTTTTTCGGCATAATGCAATTGTAATTGATAGTAAGTGTTTGCTTTGTATTGTTCTATTCCTGTAAGATTTGCATAATCAAGACTTAAAAATAAATATTTTTCGGCATTTACTTTGTCTTTGGCGCTGGTAAATGCATTGAAAAGGTTATAAGAAGTTACATATAATCCGATATAATTCTTATTTTGTAGGTTTATACTATATGATTTCAAATAAAACTCAATGGCTTTTTGTAGATTGTTTTTCGATAAATAATAGTTTGCCAAACTATTATAAAATTGATCTAATTTTTGAGTATATTTAAGTTTTTCGATTAATGTTTGAGCTTGTTTGTAATAATCTATGGCAGAATCTAATTGTTGATTGTTAACGCATAACATTCCCATTTCAATCAATGATTCCAAATACAAACTATCACTTTTTAGCTCTTTTGCCAAAGAAAAACAATAGGTAATATATTTTTCCGAAACATTGATTTTTTTAGTATTAAAGAAATGGCTAAAATTATAATAAAGTGTAAATTGTAATTTTTTATTCGATGAACCAACTAAAAGTTTTTCGCCTTGTTCAAAATATTTCAAGGCTTTTTCGGGTTGATTGATAATATTATAGCAGTTTGCCAAATCAATTAAATTATTGATAATTTGTACCGTATCTTTCTTTTTTGTATGATAGTTTAACAACGTATCGTACAGTGGAATGGCATACGAATGCAAGAAATTTTGCGTATATTTTTTTGCCAACGATTCGTACAAATCAACATCAATAGGCAAATGGTAACCGGCGGCGTATGTTTTGGCTTCGATTAGTAATTCAAGAGAATATGCACTGTAGGTGGTATCGGCTGCTTTTTCTTTTAAATAAGCAATGTACTGTGTATGATTCGTAAATTTTTCGGCAACCGTTAATAAACTGTCTAAGGTTTTTTGTGAAAAAACAAAGGTTGAGGTTAATCCGAAAAACGTTAAAAAACAAAGATATTTTTTCATAAAATGTTAATGGTTTTTACGCTGCAAAAGTACACAATAATAAAATAATATTGAAAAATGAAAAGCGAAAAGTAAAAATTTAACCAAAAGTGCGGATTTATTTACTACTTTTGCATGTATAAAAAAAAGATGAGACAGTTATTTTATTTAGGTTTTTGGTTTTTACGAGCTCGTTTGTTTGGTAGAAAACGTCCGTTACAAACGGTTTTGTTTATTTCGGACGAATGTAATTTATCGTGCAAACATTGTTCGGTATATAATCATGAAAAACCGCACCGAAAAACATTCGTCGAAATTAAAGAAGAGTTAATCTATTCCTATCGTTTAGGTTCCCGTTTTGTAGATTTTGAAGGTGGTGAACCATTGATGTGGAAAGACGGCGAAAAACGTATAAACAATTTGATTGACTTAGCAAAACAAATCGGTTTTTTCTCTACAACGGTAACAACCAACGGACAATTTCCTATTGTAGGCTGTAAAGCCGATTCAATTTGGGTAAGTTTAGATGGATTAAACGATTATCATGATTCTATTCGTGGTAAAGGTGTTTTTGAACGGTTGTGTAAAAACATTGCTGAATCAAATCATAAATCATTAAGTGTGAATATGGTAATAAACAATCAAAATTATCTTTCCGTAAAAGAAACCATTGTTTTTGCGAAAGATAATCCTTCGATACAATCTATATCATTGAATTTTTATACACCCGATTCGTTAAACGAAGATCCTTTGTT
>CAYZQG010000104.1:0-6453 GCA_964480685.1 uncultured Lentimicrobiaceae bacterium | reverse complement strand
TCGTTCTAATTCTTTTATAAACAATTCATTTTGTTTTAATTGCTCTTCTAAAAGCAAAATGCCGAAATAAAGCTGATTGATTTGCCTTTTTACGGCATACAGATTAACTTCGATGTTTTGTGCATCGGTTTCGGATTGAGCTTTTATTAGCTTACGTTGATATGCCGTATAACCGCCATCCCAAATTGTTTGATAAAGTTCCAACACCATTTTATATTGGTCTTGTGAGGGAAATTCAATGTTTTCGATGTGCATTTGATTTAATAAGTTCGTAAATTCTTCAGGAAATTCGGTGACGTCGGATTGCCAAGTGGCTCTTGCCGAAATGCTTAATTGAGGTAGATAACTTTTTGCCGCTGCTGCCAAACTATATTTTTTAGAGGTATTGATTAAATCGTACTGTTTAATCAATGGGTAGTTGTTTCTTGCCATGCGATAACAATCGTCGATAGTAAGCGTTTGCATATAAGCTGATAAGGTTATAAATGCGAGACTTATTATTAATATATACTTTTTCATGCTATGAATTTTTAGTATTTATTCTGTTTTTGCTTCTAATAGGGTTTTCATCCAAAAAGGAATTAATTTTTTTCGTTCTTGAATCAAAGTTTGTATTTCTTCTTTTGAAGCAATTTGCATGTTTGTTATAATGGGAGCGGCAATAAAAGGGAAAATAGTTAAACCGAGAAAATTTATCATAAAATGAACCGGATTAATCGTTTTATTGTATGCTAAAAATTGCTTAGTTATAGAAGCTTCTTGAACGTTTAACGAACGGATGGGTATTAACTTCATATAGGTTCCGGGATATTTCTGTAATTCACTGAAAATAAATATCGGTAAATTAGGTTCATTGCTTATTGTATCAATATATAATTCAGCAACTTTTGTTATTTTTTCTTCTAACGAAGTGTTTTCATCCAATAAATAGGGGAAAACGGTTCCAAAAAGCTTTTGTAGTTTTTCCATCATAATAATTTCAAAAATCTTTTCTTTTGAACGAAAATAGTAATTGACAAGAGCCAAATTTACGTCTGCTTTGGCTGCAATATCTCGCATGGTTGTCGAAGCATATCCTTTTTCGGAAAATATACTGCGAGCGGCTTCTTTTATTTTTTCTTCCGTCTGACGGTCGTTCATGTTCCTCTGTGTTTTTTCGGCAAAAGTATAATTTAAAACAATTGTTTTAAACAAACGTTTAAAATTTTTTTGAAAATTATTTCTATTGAATATCAGATTGTTGTTGAATTATACGGGTGTTTTCAAGAAATAGTTTTAAAAAATTATGGAAAAAAATGGAAGAAAAAATGATTTTTTACTATTCTCTTGTAAAAAATGAGAGACTCTTCACTTTGTTCAGAATGATAATATATTTAATTGATTAGAAAAAAGGAATGAAAAAACGATTTAGGGAAATACGTTTTTACCACGTTTCATCATTGGCTCTTAACCATTGCTGAATTTCTATATCACCTAAGCGAGCAGCTTTCTTAAAATATTCTAGGTATTTTTCGTTATTTTTTAAATGATAATATGAATTACCCATATTTCTACAAGCAACTTTATGGGTAGAATCTAAGGCAATGGTTTTCTCATAAAAGATAATAGCTTTTTGATATTCACCCAAGATGTAATAGGTATTTCCCATATTCATATAGGATTCGGTTTTATCGGGAAATTTATCTAAATGTTTTTGAAAATAGGGGAGTGCTTCTTTGTATTTCAAAGCATTACAGTAGCTGTTGCCTATACGGTTATAGGCATCGGAATAGGTTACGGAATCTAATGCGTATGCTTTTAAAAAATATTCGATGGCACGGTCGTAATTGCCCATTTTATCAGAGGAAAGAGCTATGTTATAGTCAATTAAAGCTTCTTGTCTGATTTTTTCTTTGTCTTGATTTTCTTGTGCATGCAAAAAAACGGGCACAAACATAATAATAATTGCAACGAATTTTAATTTCATCTTTATTTAATTTTATTTTTAACGTAGTCGAATAATGTTTTATTTTAGACGTCTTATAACTAAAAAAATAATAACGTATCTTTTTATTTTATTTTCAAAAAAAAAATAGTGGTTGTTATTGGAAAAACGTATACTTTTGCAGTGTAAAAGGTAGAATTACCTTTAAAATAAAAATAAAAAATATTGAACAATAGATATGAATAAATTTGACCCGGCTTTGCAATTGCAAGCATTAAAACAATTCGGTGAATTTGGAGGAGTAAATCCATCAATTACCGACAGTGCAACCTATACCTTTATGGAAGCCAAAACGATGACCGATACTTTTCATGGAGAAACCGAAGGATGTTTTCTTTATTCGCGTCATTGGAATCCGAGTAATAAATATTTAGCCGACGCATTAGCTGCTATGGAAGGAACCGAAGCCGGATGGGTTACCGCATCGGGAATGGGTGCTATTACGTGTGCTTTGTTTCATGAAGTGCAAGCCGGCGATCACATAGTGTCGAGTTGTACAACCTACGGTGGTACCTTTGCCTTTTTAGAAAATTATATCAAGAAATTCAATGTTGAGGTTTCGTTTGTCAATATTTCCGATTTAAAAGCGGTTGCCGATGCCATGCGACCCAATACCAAAGTATTGTATACCGAGTCGGTTTCCAATCCTTTGTTACAAGTTGCCAATATTCCCGAATTGAAAAAGATTGCTCACAAAAACGGAGCTAAACTTATTGTTGACAATACGTTTACACCCATGATACTTACACCTTATGCTTTGGGTGCAGATGTAGTGGTGTATAGTATGACCAAATTTATTAACGGAAAAAACGATTGTGTTGCCGGAGCTATTTGCGGTTCTGCCGAATACATCAATTCATTAATAGATGTAAATAACGGAACAGCTATGTTGCTCGGTCCGGTGCTTGACCCTTTTCGTTCGTCGAGTATATTGAAAAATCTTTATACCTTACACATCCGCATGAAACAACACAGTCGGAATGCTTTGTGTTTAGCAAATCGTTTGCATAAAGCAGGATATAAGGTTAAATATACAGGTTTATCCAGTCACCCCGATTATGATTTGTTTCAATCAATGATGAATCCTGATTTCGGTTTTGGTGGTATCTTGACTTTGGAAGTGAAAACAGCTGGCATCGCTTCGCTCATCATGGAAGAAATGCAACAACAAGGTGTTGGTTATCTTGCTGTTAGTTTGGGCTATTTCCGAACCTTATTTAGCAATTCGGGTAAAAGTACTTCATCTGAAATACCCGAAGAAATTCAACATGAAATGGGAATGAACGAAGGGCTTATTCGTTTTTCCATCGGCTTGGATAACGACATGGAGCATTCTGCCGACGTAATATTCGACATATTAAAAAAACATGTTAAATAAATAAAGTATGATAAAGAAAATTTGTTTGTTTGTAGGTTTATGTTTGTTCACGTTTTACGCTAAATCGCAAGATTTTCATACATATTTTGAAAATAAATCATTGCGAATAAATTACGTCCATTCCGGTAATAAAGAGGCTGATAATATTGAATTATCGTTCTTTCAACAAAATGATATATGGGCAGGTTCTACCGTTAGTTTACTTGATCCTAATGATTACGGTTGCCACAAAATAATGGTGTTCGATTCCTTGACCAATATCTTGATTTATTCCCACACGTATTCCTGCTTATTTGGTGAATATCGTACTACCGAACAAGGGAAAAAAATTACTAAATCGTTTAAAGAAACTGTTTTGTGTCCTTTCCCTAAAAACACCGTTCGTATTGAATTTTATACACGTACTCAAAAATCGGATTTTGAAAAAAAATATGAAATAATTGTTAATCCTAACTTGATAACTATCGTTTCCAACACCTATCATTGTCAACCGTTTGATTTATATATTGGTGGAGCGGTTCATCATGCTTATGACTTAGTGATTGTTCCCGAAGGTTATTCGATAAAAGACAGTGCCAAATTACGCATAGATATGGAGCGTTGTAAAAATGCCATTATCAATTGTTCGCCTTTTAAAGAATCGGCTAACATAATAAATATCCGCACCGTCATCGCTTATTCCGATGAATCGGGAATTAGTCAAGAAACAAAAGGGAAAATAGTGAATACAGTCTTAGGAAGTTCTTTTTATTCCTTAGATCTGGAACGCTATTTAATGCTCGATGATGTATGGAAATTGCACGATGTCTGTGCCAATGTTCCTTATGATAATATATTAATTATGTGTAACACGACTAAATACGGTGGTGGAGGTATTTATAATTGGTATGCTACCGTTTCGGATAATACCCATTTGAATTATGTGTGTGTACACGAACTTGGACATGCTATTGGCGGTTTAGCCGACGAATATTATACCTCGGAAGTTAGTGTTCAGGATTTTTATCCCGTAGGTAAAGAGCCTTGGGAGCCGAATATTACCAGTTTAGTACATTTTGAAAGTAAATGGAAATTTATGTTAGACAAAAAAACACCTATTCCAACTCCCTCAACGGACGAAAATAAAAGTAAGTTGGGTGTGTACGAAGGTGCCGGCTATTGTGCCAAAGGTTTATATCGTCCTTATATCTCATGTACAATGAAAGATATTGTGTATGATAAATTTTGCCCCGTTTGCAAAAGTAAAATCTTAGAGATGCTTCAGTTGTATGCACGATAATAGGTCATAATTTCTAAGAAGGCTGCTTTACGGTAGCCTTCTTTTTATAATAAAGTGTTAAGAAGAGAAAGAAATAATCATAGATAAAATTTTTATAAAGAATATGTATAACATTATCAAGAAAAAAATATTGGCAAAAGATACGTATTTAATGGAAGTTGTTGCTCCACGCTTGGCAAAAGCAGCTTTACCCGGACAGTTTTTAATAGTAAAAATAAACGAAAAAGCCGAACGTATTCCACTTACCATTACTGATTATGATGCCGAAAAAGGAACGGTAACCATTGTGTTGAAAGCTATTGGGAAATCGACTAAAGAAATGGTTGCCTTTAACGAAGGCGACGCTTTTTCGGATGTGGTAGGCCCTTTGGGCAAACCATCGGAGTTTTTGCATCTTTCAAAAGAGGATTTGTTGAAGAAGAAATTTGTTTTTATCGGTGGAGGTGTGGGTATAGCTCCCATTTATCCGCAAATAAAATGGTTGCATCAACAAGGAGTTCAAGTTGATGCTATTGTGGGTGCTAAAACGCTTTCAATGCTTATTTTTGAAAAGGAATTAAAAGATATTTGTAATCTTTATATAACTACCGACGATAATTCTTCGGGAACACGCGGCTTGGTTACCGACAGTTTACGTCTTTTGCTCGAAAGCGGGAAACATTATGACGAAATTATTGCCATCGGACCGCTTATTATGATGAAGTTTGTGAAGAAAGTTGCCGAAGCATACGGTATTCCCTGTACAGTAAGCTTGAATTCGATGATGGTAGACGGAACGGGCATGTGCGGAGCTTGTCGGGTAAGTGTGGACGGAAAAACAAAATTTACATGTGTTGATGGTCCTGAATTTGATGGTTATAAAGTTGATTTTGACGAAGCTTTACAACGTCAAGCCATGTATAACGATGTGAAAGGAAGAAAACAATTGGATGCCGACGAAAAAGCCGAAGGTCATCGTTGCCACGTAGGGGGTATTGTGGAAGAAGTTCGTGATAAAAAGAAACGGGTTCCCGTGAGTGAACTGACTGCCAAAGAACGCAAAACCAATTTTAATGAAGTATGTTTGGGTTATACGCCCGAAGAAGCTATTTTGGAAGCTCAACGTTGTATACAATGTAAAAATCCGCAATGCGTACAAGGTTGTCCGGTGTTTATTGATATTCCCGGATTTATTAAAAAAGTGGCAGAAGGTAACTTTGAAGAAGCTGCTCGCATCATTGATCGCGATTCGGCATTGCCGGCTGTTTGCGGTCGGGTTTGTCCGCAAGAAACACAATGCGAAGGGGTTTGTATTTTGGGTAAAAAATTCGATCCGGTTGCTATCGGTAAGTTGGAACGTTTTGTTGGCGATTGGTCTCGCGAAAACGAAGTGGAATTCGATAAACCGGCGCAACGTAATGGACATAAAATAGCCGTTATCGGTAGCGGTCCTGCCGGTATTACGTGTGCTAAAGAATTGTTAATAAAGGGTTATGACGTTACGGTCTTTGAAGCCTTGCACGAATACGGCGGCGTATTGGTGTACGGTATTCCTTCGTTTCGTTTGCCCAAAGAAACCGTGGTTAAACACGAAATAGATAATGTACGTAAACTCGGTGCTACATTTGAAAAAAATGTGGTTGTGGGAAGAACCGTAACCGTTGATACTTTAATACAAGACGAAGGTTTTGAAGCCGTGTTTATTGCTTCAGGTGCCGGATTGCCTAATTTTATGAATATTCCGGGGGAAAACCTGAACGGTGTTGTTTCCGCCAATGAATTTCTAACGCGTAACAATCTTCTCTTTGCTTATAAAGAAGGTTTTGATACTCC
>CAYZQG010000103.1:0-6472 GCA_964480685.1 uncultured Lentimicrobiaceae bacterium | reverse complement strand
TTTGTGGACAAACACTGCCTGCACACATCCTTTCCCCAACGAGTCGAATGAGGCTGCTGTAATACGGCGTTTAAAAGAAGAGATGGGAATAACCATTAAGCATGTTACCAAAATCTTTCATTTTATCTACAAAGAGCAACTTGGAAATGGCTTGACCGAGCACGAATTTGACCATGTGTTTGTAGGGTTTTCTGATGAGTTGCCTATTGTAAACGCAAATGAAGTATCGGATTTCGATTATGTTGATATCAATGACGTTTTGGAACAAGTAATCCTTTCACCGCAAAATTATACGGTTTGGTTCAAAAATATTATTGAACGAGTTAAAAATAAGATTAGTATGGACCTTACTGTTTTAAAAAAAATGAAAATAAGTCAATGATAAATAACGAATTCATACGAAACAGGCTTTGGCAGGTATCGCTATTTTTTATTATCCTTTATGCAGTTGGCACCATTGGGTTAATCATACCCTATTGTTTCCCGTTGTTTGTTAGGCTCACATTTTTGGCGCTTATAGTAAGTACCATAGGATTGTTTATTTTCCACCGGGCAATTAATATAAAACAAGACATCATAATTTTTACTGTCATCTTTTTGCTGGGCTTTATCGTTGAAGTTGTGGGTGTAAATACCGGAGTGATTTTTGGCAGTTATCAATATGGTGAAACATTAGGGATAAAGCTTTTTCATACGCCTCTTTTAATCGGATTAAACTGGGTGTTTTTGACCTATACAGCACGCTCTATATCGGATAAACTTACAAAGAATATCTTTTTGCAGCTTATTATTGCCCCTACTCTTATGCTTATTTACGATATAGTGATGGAACAACTTGCACCCCTTATGGATATGTGGAGCTGGACAAATTCATCGGTTCCAATTAAAAACTATATTGCCTGGTGGCTGATAGGGTTTTTATTTACCGGAATTTTGAAGCGATTTAAAATTAATACCCATAACCCGTTGGCTTTGGTATTGTTTCTTTGTCAGTTTCTATTTTTCGCAGTTCTTTTTATTTATTATAATCTTCTGAAATGATAAAAGCTAAGTATAATAGGTTCTTCTGTCCACTATTCAAATGGCTTAGCCGTTTTCTTGTGAAGCGAAATTTTTGCTTTATTCATATCGAAAGGGAGTTTAACGATAATGGACATTCGGTGCTTGCAATTGCAAACCATATAAGCTGGTGGGATGGCTTTTGGGTTGAATACCTGAATCTAAAAACAATTCATCGTACATTTAATTTCATGATGTTAGAAGAGCAGTTAAAAAAACATTGGTATTTTCAGCAGATCGGTGGATATTCGGTAAGAAAAAATTCACGGGAAGTAATAGAAAGCATTGATTATACGGCGGAACTGCTCAATAAGGACGGGAATTTGGTTTTAATGTTTCCACAAGGGGAAATTCATTCGGCGCACACCCATGCCGTGCATTTCGAGAATGGCATTCAATACATTATTAAGAAGTGTAAAGATGCTGCTCAGGTGCTGTTTGTGGTAAACATCACCGATTATTTCTCCAATGCTAAACCCCATCTTTTTATTTATACAAAAACATGTACTGCCGGTTTTTTGAAAAACAGAAACATTGAAGAAGAATACAATTTGTTTTTCACGGAAGTTTTGAACACGCACAAAACCAAAACATCCTAATGCAATATTTGGTTTACATATCGTTTGGTTTCTTGGGCTTTCAATTACTCAATACACTGATTAATTTTATTTTCCGTCAAGAAATTTCGAAGACCGACTTTCAAAACAATGAACTTATATCGGTTTTGATTCCTGCACGTAACGAAGAAGACAATATTGCTTGTTTGCTAGAAGCCTTGCAGAAAATGAAAAATAGTCATATCGAGATTTTGGTTTGTAACGACCATTCAAGCGATAACACAGAGGAAATAATTAGCAAATACGCTACTATAGATAAGCGTATACGATTAATTCAATCAGACATTCTACCAAACGCTTGGCTTGGCAAAAACCATGCTTGTTATCAATTGGCAAAGCAAGCAAAGGGTAAGTATATGCTTTTTTTAGATGCAGATGTAGTGCTTTCCGGCAATATTGTTGCCGATGCAGTTGCTTATACTAAAAAGTACAAACTGGGCTTACTTTCCGTTTTCCCAAAGCAAATTCAACTAACGGCAGGGGAAAAACAGACGGTGCCGCTAATGAATTATATTCTTTTAACACTTTTGCCCCTTATTTTTGTGCGCGTGTCGCCTTTTAAGTCGCATGCGGCTGCAAACGGACAGTTTATGTTATTTGAGACTGAAACATATAAAAAGTTACAACCACATGAACAGTTTAAGCAATCGGCAGTCGAAGATATTGCCATCTCAAGGTTTTATAAAAGCAGGAAAATTAAAACGGCTTGTATTATAGGCGAACCACGAATACAATGCCGGATGTATCATTCGTATAACGATGCTTTAAATGGTTTCGCAAAAAACATCTTTATGTTCTTTGGAGGAGTACCGATTCCGGCTTTCTTTTTTTGGATAGTTAGCACTTTAAGCATTGTTCCTGTAATTATATACAATATTTATTTAGCTTTCGCATATCTGTTGGCAGTTGTGTTTATACAGGTTTTATATGCTCTTATATGTAAACAAAGTGTAGGAACTACACTTTTGTATTTCCCTGCAAATATGTTCTTTATGCTTCAGGTTATGATTAAAGCATTAATGGTAAAAAAACAAAAAAATCATTCATGGAAAGAAAGAAATATATACTAATAGTGTTGCTTTCTGTATTGAGCTTTTTTGTGTTTGGGCAAAATAATAAAGCAATTTACAAAGCCTATGCTTCCGGAAACATGAACAAGTGGAAGCTTGCAATGGATTCGATTGATGCTTTGAAGAAAAAAACAGATAAAGACTTGCTGGATTTGGTCAATTACCAATATGGCTACATTGGTTGGTGCATTGGTAATAAAAAAACGGATGAAGCAGAAAAATACCTAAAAAAAGCAATTGACAATTTGGAGAAATTGGAACAAAAAAAATACAAAGAATCAATGCTTTATGCTTATAAATCTGCATTTATCGGGTTCGAGATAGGCTTAGCAAGCTACAAGGCTCCGTTTATTGGAATGAAAAGTATGGAATATGCCAAAAAATCAGTAAGCATGGATGCCTTAAATGCTTTAGGGTATTTGCAGCTAGGAAATATCTATTATTACATGCCAAAAACATTTGGTGGTTCAAAAAGTGAAGCCTTGGTTTATTACTTAAAAGCCCTTAAATTAATGGAGTCAAGCAAAGAATACACAACAAGCAATTGGAACTATTTGAATTTAATGGCAACAATAATAAGTACCTATATAGAGTTGAATCAATACGAAAAAGCAAAAAAATATTGTATAAAAGCATTGACTATTGAACCGGGTTTCGATTGGGTTAAAAACAATCTTTATCCGAAAGTCTTAAAATTAAATAAAAAATGAAAAAGAGTGTAATAATTGTAGGAACAGGATTAGGAGGTCTTTCTACCGGTTTGCGATTGGCAAGCAGAGGATATAAAGTAACCTTCGTGGAAAAAGCTCAACAAGCGGGTGGTCGGTTAAACCAACTAAAAAAAGACGGATTTACTTTTGATGTTGGTCCCAGTTTTTTTAGCATGCCTTACGAATTCGATGAACTAGTTAAAGATTGTGGTATTAGTATGCCTTTTGAATTTGTGGAAATAGACCCGCTTTACACGGTCAATTTCAAGGGAAGCGACAAGAAGTATTCTCTATATAAGGATATTAATAAGTTAAGCCAACAGTTTGAAGACATTGAACCTAATTTTAAGGACAAATTTACCGCATATTTAAAAAAGTGCGAATCTATTTACAATGACACTGTTGAAGTAGTCATAAAGCAAAACTTTAACAGTTTACCTGCTTACCTTGCAGCTTTAGCCACCGTAAACCCAATTCATTTGCCTGTTTTGCTTAAAACCTTTTGGAAACAAACAGGTAGTTACTTCGAATCGAAAGAAGCTCGGCAAATAGTATCGCTCATTGCTTTCTTCCTGGGAAGAACTCCATTTGACACCAATGCCGTATATACCCTACTTTCGCATATTGAATTTAAATATACAGGATACTACAACGTTAAAGGCGGTATGTACACCATTGTTGAGAGTTTGGTGAAGGAACTTGAAAAATTCAATGTAACTTTTCACTACAATACGGAAATTATTGATTTCGTGAGCGATAATAACATTATTACTTCCTTAACCGACCAACATCATAAAAATTGGCAGGCCGACATTTTTGTTATTAATTCAGATGCTGCCTACTTCAGAGGAAAAGTTCTTAAACGAAAAAAATTCTCAGAAAAAAACTTACATAAAATGAGTTGGACAATGGGGTATTTATCGTTTTATGTTGGAATTAAGACTAAATTACATCAAGTAGAACACCACAACTATTTCTTGGGCAATAACTATGAAGAATATGCCAAAGATGTAATGAAAACTCCGGGAACACTCGAAAAACCATATTACTATGTTAATGTTGTTTCTAAACATAATCCTGTTTGTGCGCCCGAAGGGTGCGAAGCATTGTTTTTTGTTTGCCCGGTTCCAAACTTGCTCTATAAAAAAGAATGGACAGATAAACAGGATATTGTGAATAGCATTATGGATGATTTTTCGCAGAGGATTAATCACGATATTTCTAAAGATATTGTTTTTCAAATGATATACACTCCCGAAGATTGGCAAAACCAATTTAACTTATACAAGGGAGCTGGATTAGGGTTGTCTCACAATATTATGCAAATAGGAGGATTACGTCCTAAAAACTATGACGAGAAGTTTAAAAATACTTTTTATGTAGGAGCATCCACTGTGCCGGGAGCTGGTTTGCCAATGGCGGTTATTAGTTCTAAGTTGGTTACTGAAAGGATATTGAATTTAAAATGAGTCAAAATTACCATCGCAAAGTCGTAAGCACATTTATTCGCAATTTTATTGATTTTCAGAGGTGCTCATGATTTTATAAAAAAACAATCCGTATTGTCCGATAAAACACTATTCAATTAATATTGTTTTTTTTATATATTCAAATCCAAAAAAATAAACAAACCAAATTTAAAATTTTCATTCCAAAAAAAATTATACCTTTACACTTACGTTAACAAAGATCTTATATATCTGCAAACATATTGAAAAAGAAATTTTTACAAAAATATGAAAAGGCATTTTAGAAAAACATTTTCTCTCTATATGGCGTTTGGGATGCTATTTTTATTTTTATCAGCTAGTCCTCCTAAGTCGCCGAAAACTATCAAAGGTACTCTTTTTGACAAAGCTTTTGAAACAAGCGTTGATAGTGAATTGGCAAAACTTATGCTTACTCATCCAAACGATTCTGCAGTAATTCAATTGTTTGAAACTTATAAAAATTATCCTCTTACTACCCAAACCCTAGCCAATATTTATTTCGAATATTCTGTTGATGTGGCCAGTTTATATTTCGTACAACGGATTTATCAACAACCGGAAAATAAAAAAATTCAAAATATTTATTTTCAACATATCGAAAAACTACATGCCCATAATGACATGGAGGATTTGATTAAATTAAAGGACTATTATTTGGTTTTTATTCCCGGTTTGGGTTATATTGACCATCCCGGTACCGGCGCCAATTTCAAACGTCAACGTAAACTAATGAGCTATTATGGTATCCCTAACGAATTTATTAGAACAAAACAATGGGGCACAGTTGAAAGTAACGCTCACATTATTTATAACCGATTACGGAAAATCTGTGCACAACATAAAAAAATCATCTTGATTAGTTCAAGTAAAAGTGGTTTAGAAACAGCTATCGTTTTAGGTCAAATGATGAAACCTGAAGAATCTCAAAATATTAAAGCATGGGTGAGTGTTTCAGGCATTTTGAGAGGCTCTCCCATTGCCGATTATTTTTTAACGCCATCTCGAACCTTGTTGTCAAAAATTATTCTTTTAACGAAAGGGAAATCCATAAAAATACTTCAATCCATAAGCTATCGTGAACGGAGAAAATCGTTCGATAAATTAATCTTTCCCGAACACATCAAAATCATTCACTATGTGGGCGTGCCTATGGCAACTCAAATCAGAAATAAAATTAAAAATCAATACATGTATATGTTGCCGCTTGGTCCAAACGACGGCTTCACTCCTATTGCCGATCAAATTAGCGATAAAGGTATTGTCATTTCCGAAGTAGGAGTAGATCATTTTTTTGACGACCCCGACATAGATGTGAAATCCTTATCCTTGGCTTTGAGTTGCTTGGATTTAATTAAAACCTCCTCTCAAAGCATTTTAACTATAGAAAAATAACATATAATCCGGTTTTTTTATATTCGGGTATTTTAAATATTAATTCATTATTGTCCGATAAAAACATGGAGATTCTTCGCTTTGCTCAGAATGACAGCATTTTACTCTGAATAGATAAAAGGAGGGGTTGTTTG
>CAYZQG010000102.1:0-6500 GCA_964480685.1 uncultured Lentimicrobiaceae bacterium | reverse complement strand
AGTTAGAAAAAGAGAAAGTGTGAGTAAGAATTTATAAAAAATATTTAGCTTTTTCCAAAATTTGAAAGCGACAATTCCACTTCCGTTCAATCCGCCCCAAATCATAAAATTCCAGCTTGCTCCATGCCATAAACCTCCCAGCAACATGGTATTCATTAAGTTAATGTTAGTATTGATAGAGCAACGAACTTTTGGAGAAAAAATCAGCAATACTATCAACAAACTCACTAAAGCCACAACACCCAAAGTAACCCAAACACTTTGAGCCAAAAAGACAATAATCAACAAGATCAACACGACCACAAAATAAGTAGCAAACGTAGCTTTTCGATTTCCTCCCATGGGAATATACAAATAATCTTTCAGCCATGTTGAGAGCGATATATGCCATCGTTTCCAAAAATTACTTGGATTAGTGGCTTTATAAGGAGAATTGAAATTTTGAGGTAAATGAAATCCCATCAGCATAGCCACTCCAATAGCAATATCGGTATATCCCGAAAAATCGGCATACACTTGCAATGAATAGCCAAACAAAGCCATCAGATTTTCAAAGCCGGTATACATCATCGGATTGGAGAAAACCCTATCAATAAAGTTCACAGCAAGATAATCGCTTAAAATCATCTTTTTCATCATACCGTTCAAAATCCAAAACAAAGCGATTCCGAATTGTTTGTTGGAAAGAAAAAACTTTTCATAGATTTGCGGTACAAATTCATTGGCTCTTACAATAGGTCCGGCAACCAATTGCGGAAAAAAAGTAACATAAAATCCAAAATCCAACACATTGGTTACGGGTTTAATACGTTCACGATACACATCAATCACATAGCTAATTATTTGAAAGGTAAAAAACGAAATTCCCACCGGTAATAAAATTTGTTCTATCGAAAAATGAGTACCGGTAAAAGCATTCGACCATTTAGCCAAATAATTAAGCACTTGATTATTTGTATGGAATAAATTATTATAAATATCGGTAAAGAAATAAGCATATTTAAAATAGAATAAAACTCCCATATTTAAAATTACACTGACAGCTAAAACAATTTTCTTTTTCGTTGTTGTATTGGCTTTAAAAATCCATTTCCCGATAAAAAAATTAAAAATAACGGAAAAAATCAACATCAAAACAAAGAGCCCGCTGGTTTTAAAATAGAAAAACAAACTTATAAAAAACAAGAAAGTACTTCTAAGTAAACGTTTGTTATACAACAAACTAAACAATGCAAACACGATAGCAAAAAAAGCCCAAAAATAAAATTGTGTAAAAATAAGCGGTTGTGCTTCGTTGAACGAAAAAATAGTGTGTAAATAGTCTAAGAGGTTATTGATGTGCATACTATTTAATTTCTTTATGTAAATGATTTATATAGTCTGATATCAAAGCGTTATAAAATAAATTTCCTAATAACTTATAACCTTGACTTGTAAAATGCACTTTATCTCTTTGAGCTAATCCCTGTGCTTCCCATTGTTTCATGGAACGCAAACCACCCATAAGTGTAAATAAATCCCAAACACCGGCATGATACTTTTCAGCTAATTGATAAAAAGCTTGTTTTGCCAACAAACCGTTTGCATTATTATGATATTTTCGCCTATGACGTTGATAACTATCGTTATTAGTAATAAAAACAAATTCGCAATCGGGAGACACCGAGCGAATACGACGGATTAACGCATCATAATTTTGTTTAAATGCTACCGTATCAAAACTATCACCACTTGCATCGTTGATTCCTATAGCAAAAACACATAAATCGGGTTTAATAAAAGCCAAATCTTTTTCCAAATAGTCGCACTTTAAATAAGAAGGCACACTTGCTCCATTGACTCCGACACTATGATAGGTTATACCGGGTAACTGATTATCTAACAATAAACCTCTTATATAAAACGGTTCCCATAAACTATCTATAACTTGATGAAACGATACGGAAAACGAATCTACATACTCCGTTAAAACAAAAAGATAGGATTTCGATACCGAATCATACACACCTTCGACGGTTTCTTTTGCGGTATGTATATAAGGTTTTACCCGACCCGAATCGCAATAACCAAGCAAACGAATGATATTAAAATCAAAACGCAAGGAATCCTGTTTGCGCATACTGATGCTAAAAGCAGCTTCTTCGTCTTGAGAAACAAGTAGAATACCGTTTAATCCTAATGGATAGACTATTTCTTTGTTTACATTTCGATACGAAGACCATTTTCCTTGATAGGTAGTTTTATAAGGATGGGGATTGTTGGTTTTAGCAGCCGAAAACGGAAAAATTATTCCCAAACCACTATTAATATGAGGATAAGCTGAAAGCAAATTATTGCGAATAGATTCGGTAAAAACACCCGCTTGCACATGTGAGCCTCCAATATGTAAAATATTAATATATCCCTCTCCGTCAAAAAGTAAGCGGTCTAATTTTTCATAAAAAAGAGGCAATGAATTTCCATTGGGGAAAATGATTATATTATTTTCAAAGGTCATAAAAGCACTATCGGTCGGGACAAAAACAGATTGAGCTTTTTCTTCCGAAACAAACAACAAAACAAAGCAAAACAGCCAAAAATATTTCATTAATCCAATTGCATAAATTTATCAATAAGAGCAGGATTTTGAGTACTACGAAGACGGAAAAATTCGTAATGAATTAAAAAGGCATTTGAGAAAACGGTAGAAATCTGACAGGCACCGGCTTCGGTAAAATGCACATAATCGGGACCAGCCCAGGCAGGAGAATGTTTTACCCATTGAATCATAGAATTTTCGCCGCCCATCACATTAAACAAATCCCAATATGCAGCTCCATTTTTCAAAACGGTAGCTTTTAAAGCTTCATTCATTTTTGGCAAATACGTATAGGTTTTCAATTGCCCATCAATTCGTTTCGACATATCGGACGGACCAATAAACAAAATTTCAGCATTCGGATTCACTCGTTTTAAATATTGAATTTGTTTAGCAATATTTTTCATATATAAATCAATGGCTTTATCACTATTAATTTGCGGCATCATATTTCCGCCAAATTGTAAAATTATTAACGCCACGTTCATTTCGCGATAAGATTGAGCCAATATAGAAGAATCAATACGGGTAAAGATAGTTCCGGAACAACCTCTCATCGGAACATTGCTTACCGTAACTCCGTGTTGACCGCTCAACGAAATGCCATAAATTTCGGCAGCTCCGTTAAAAGAAATGCTTGTACGAGCAATGGGTACATTTAAATCCCATTGCAATACGCTTATACCTTTTTTAGCTTCTTTTATGGAAAATGTTTGTCCTTTGCAGCTTGCCGAAAAACCGGGCTGATTATTACCAATTATTACATTTACCCGTTGAAATGTTTTAGAGTGAGTTTGTGCATTCTTATAATTACTTGTTCCCACATTTACACTGGCATTGGCATAGAGTTGAGCAAAAGTACCTAATAAACCGTAGCGACGATGTGGAGCACGAGGTTGAGAGG
Organism: uncultured Lentimicrobiaceae bacterium; assembly: GCA_964480685.1. GTDB lineage: Bacteria > Bacteroidota > Bacteroidia > Bacteroidales > WCHB1-69 > UBA5266. The sequence continues at coordinate 3,018 of CAYZQG010000102.1, read as the reverse complement.
AATCGCCGTAAATGGCATATCGTTTTAAATCACCGGAATAAGATTGGCTTATCGTAAAAGTAGGGATGGTTTGAATAGGAGGAACTATCCCCGCTCCTATTCCACCAAACTGTTCTTGCAAACGTTGACGAAACAAACTGGAAATACGATCCATTTCAATTTGTGAATCACCGTAATGCATGATATGCACTACCTTGCCTGTTCTCGATTTTTCTAAAATGCTAAAAAAATTATCAAAATATTTGTAATTATTATTAGGGAAATAAATCCGCGTAGTATCACTTAAAACAAATTTCTTATAATATTTTAAGCTGTCGATAGTTGACTGAATTTTTTTTAAATTGAATTTTTGTTGTAAATCATTTAAATCTTTATCCAAATCCATTTTTTTTTCCGTTGGCGGACTAATTATAGATGCCGGGGAAGGAAACCGTAGGACAATACTACCGATTTGTATCCCTTTTGAAGGAAAAAATGCACCTAAAATTGCCAAGAAAAAGAAACACAATAATATAAATACCAATATTTTATATGGTTTCATACGAGATTTATTTAATTTACATTCAGCATTATTTTAATATAGGGAGCAAAATTATAAAAAAAAAGTGAATCTATTTACTTTCTTCTGCTTATTTACAACTTAATCTTCCTATCAGACAAAACAGATACATTAAACATCGAATAAAACCAAAGAAATTTATGCAAAAAAAGTTTATTATCGAAACCTTAAATAGTAAAAAAAGAGAACAAAAAAAATTATTTTACTATAAATCAATACAATATAAAAATATTTTTTTTTAAATAAAAGAAACCGCCGTAAAGGAAAAAATTGTATCTTTGCAACCTTAAAAATCTCAGAAAAGACATTAAATAAAAGGAAATTCAATTATGTATTTGACACCTGAAGTAAAGAAAAACATTTTTAAAGAATACGGACAATCAGAATTTGATACAGGTTCAATTGATGGCCAAGTAGCCCTATTTACCTTTCGCATCCGTCATTTAACCGAGCATGTAAAATCAAACAAAAAAGATGCATTTACCGAGCGTTCGTTGGTTCGTTTAGTAGGAAAAAGAAGAAAACTTCTTGATTATTTAAAGCAAAACGACATCGAAAGATACAGAGAGTTAATTAAAAAATTAAATATCCGAAAGTAAAATACGGAATTTCAAGCAAAAAAAAGGCACTTCATGATAGAATGCCTTTTTTTGTATTTAGAAACCATGATAAACAAGAAAGTATGATAGTTACAAAAACATTTGATATAGGAGACGGAAGACAGATTTCGATTGAAACAGGGAAATTAGCCAAACAAGCCGACGGTTCGGTCGTTGTAAAAATGGGAAATACCATGTTGCTGGCAACGGTATGTAGTAAAAAAGATGCCGCCGAAAACGTGGATTTCATGCCCTTACAGGTAGAATATCAAGAGAAATATGCCGCAGTAGGTCGTTTTCCGGGAGGTTTTTTTAAAAGAGAAGCTCGCCCATCGAACTATGAAATACTCATAGCTCGTCTTATTGATAGAGCTTTACGACCCTTATTTCCGGAAGATTTTCATGCTGAAACACAAGTTTTAGTAACGTTAATCTCAGGCGATAAAAACGAACTTCCCGATGCCATAGCCGGCTTAGCCGCTTCGGCAGCGTTGACAGTATCCAACATTCCATTCCATGGTCCTATTTCCGAAGCACGCGTAGCTCGCATTGACAATGTTTTCAAAATCAACCCTACTGTTTTAGAATTAGAAACTGCCGATATCGACCTTATTGTTGCCGCTTCAATGGACAACATCATGATGGTAGAAGGTGAAATGAAAGAAGTACAAGAATCCGATTTATTGGAAGCTTTAAAAATCGCTCATCAAGCCATTAAAATTCAATGTCAAGCTCAATTAGACCTTGCCGCCGAAGTAGAAAAAGCCAACCCTAAACGAGAATATTGCCATGAAACCAACGACGAAGAATTAAAAGCACGTTTGAAAGCTGAAACCTATCAAAAAATTTACGATATAGCTAAAAACCCTACAGCCAAACACGAACGAAGCGATGCTTTTGATAAAGTTTTGGAAGACTTTTTGGCTACCATTCCCGAAGAAGAACTCCAAGAAAAAACACCTATGGTTAAACGCTATTTCGAACACGTTCAATGGGAAGCTGTAAGAAATATGGTTTTAACCGAACGACACCGTTTAGACGGCAGACAATTAGACGAAATACGCCCCATTTGGAGCGAAGTCGATTACTTACCTTCCGCTCACGGATCAGCCATCTTTACTAGAGGCGAAACACAATCATTATCAACTTGTACTTTAGGTACAAAATTAGATGAGCAAATCATTGACGGTGCTATTATAGAAGGAACTTCCGACTTTTTATTACATTATAACTTCCCTCCTTTTTCAACCGGTGAGGTAAAACCTATCCGAGGAACAGGACGAAGAGAAGTCGGTCATGGAAACTTGGCACTACGTGCTATTAAACCCATGCTACCATCCAAAGATGAAAATCCTTACACCATTCGATTAGTTTCCGATATTTTAGAATCAAACGGTTCTTCGTCCATGGCAACCGTTTGCGCTTGTACAATGGCATTAATGGATGCCGGTGTAAAAATCAAAAAACCTGTTTCAGGAATTGCAATGGGTATGATTAGCGACAGTAAATCCGGTAAATATGCTATTCTTTCCGATATTCTCGGCGACGAAGATCATTTAGGCGATATGGACTTTAAAGTAACCGGTAGTAAAGACGGAATTACCGCTTGTCAGATGGACATCAAAGTAGAAGGATTATCCTACGAAGTGCTTGCCGAAGCTTTGAATCAAGCAAAAAGAGGAAGATTACATATATTAGGCGAAATGATGAAAACGATAACCATTTCGCGTGATGATTATAAACCACAAGTTCCACGTATTGAAAAGATGAGAATACCTCGCGAATTTATTGGTGCCGTTATCGGACCCGGAGGAAAAATTATTCAAGAAATGCAACGCGAAACCAATACTATTATTAATA
>CAYZQG010000101.1:0-6537 GCA_964480685.1 uncultured Lentimicrobiaceae bacterium | reverse complement strand
GAGAGGTTCTTGAGATGAAATTTGAGCGGCAGCTTGAATATAGATATGCATGGATTATTCGATTTTTGAAAAAATACAGGCAGAGTCATTTCCTCCGAATCCGAAGGAATTGGTCAATACATGGTGTAATTTTTTAGATACATTTTCTTTAACCGGAGAAAATGAAAGTTCGGGCATGGGAGTGTTGAAATTCAAATTAGCCGGAATAAAATCGTGTTGTAAGGCAAGAATGGAAATAATTGATTCTACACTTCCGGAAGCGCTGGTTGTATGACCGGTAAACGATTTTGTTGAAGAAACCGGAGGAATTTTATCGTTGAAAATCCGCATGATAGCTGTTCCTTCGCTTACATCATTATTTTGTGTGCCGGTTCCGTGAGCGTTAATGTAATCAATATCGGTGGGATGTAAGTCGGCATCAGTTAAGGCATCACGCATGGCAAGAAAAGCACCTTGACCGTCGGGAGAGGAGGCTGTTTGATGAAAGGCATCGCAGGTATTGGCGTAACCCGAAAGTTTGCAAAGAGGAGTAACGCCTCTTTTTTGTGCGTCGCTTTGTCTTTCAAGGACTAAATAAGCAGCTCCTTCGCCCAAGTTTAGTCCGACACGTGTTGCATCGAAAGGTCGGCAAGATTCTTTATCTAAAATCATCAAGGTACTGAAACCGTTGAGGTGAAATTTACTTAGGCATTCCGTGCCACCGACAACGGCAGCATCTACACGACCGGTTTTCAACAGATTAGCTCCTAAGATAATGGCATTGGCTGCCGAGGAACAAGCTGTGGAAATGGTTGTTATCATATCAAAACCGTCGAAGGTTTCAGCAATGGCTTCGCACGAAGTTCCGCAATCGTGAGCGGCAATATAGGCTTCGGTATCCATAAATTCGGGATAAAATTGCTCACTTTTTTCCATACCGCCAACGGTAGTGCCATTGATAAATGCAATTCGTCGCGGACGTTTTTCTTCTAATTGAGCTTCTTTAACGGCTTCGCGTAATGCCATCATGCCTAATAAAGGCGTACGGGTAGTGATTTTTTCGGAAGGGATATGCAAAAAATTACGCATTTCTTCATCACTCATTTTCACTTCGCTAACCGGATAATCGGCATGTATTGTTTGCAAATAGCGTATTTTCCCAACACCCGAACGACCGGAATGCAAAGCTTCGAAGGTAGCTTCTTTTCCATAGCCCAAGCCGGTAATAATACCCATTCCGCTAACAACGATAGGTTCGTTCATATTTATTTTGTGCGATTTTTTTCAATATATTCTGCCATGATACGTACCGATTTAAAAATGTCGCGACCTTCGGAGGCATTATTTAATTTTATGCCGTAATTTTTTTCCATTAATACAATGAGTTCCAAAGCGTCTATGGAGTCTAATCCCAACCCTTCGCCAAACAAGGGAGCGTTTTCGTCAATATCTTCCGGTTTAACTTCTTCCAAATTCAATACTTCGATGATTTCTTTCTTTAATTCCAATATTAATGCGTCCATAAAAAATTATATGTGTAAATGATAGATATTATTTATGTTAAAAGGTATTCCTTTTTGATTTTCTTTGCTTATCAATAACAATAAAACGTCGCAATTGTTTAATTCATAATCTGTCCAACCACAAATTACATGCGAAATGCTTTCATCCGAAAAGGCATTTGTAACGGCATCGTAAAGTTTTTCGGCTGAGAAAGTTTCGGAAATATAAAAGGATGTTTCTCCCATGATTTTGTTCCGAATGGCAATTTCGCCGCTCACAATATTGGGCAAAGTATAAACAAATACAGCCGGACTTGGAAAATAATTTGTTTTATCTTGTATGGTTTCTTGGTAAATTCGGTCGTCATCTAAGGATGAACTGCCATTCATTAGCACGATGGAAATATTTTTTTTAGGAGTTTCTTTTTCGGAAAATTCTTCATTGAGCACTAATTCCGAAGCTAAAAATCCGGCTTTGGATAAATTATCCATTTTGAAAAATTTAGGATAACTTATTTTTAATGAACGGTAAATATCAATTAACCAAGAACTTTCCGTTTTTTGTATCGGAATTTCCCTACCATTGACTTCTACCTTGTCGTTTGTAAGTCGGCAATATGAAATGATATGTACGTTCAATCTATTTTGATTTCAATTTTTTACAAAAGTAACATAATTTTTCTTTTATTTTACTTTAACGGCTAAAAGTAACATAAGAATTTTTTTATTTTACTTTATCGCTTAAAAGTAAAATAAGAATCTTTTAATATTATTTTGTCGCTTGAAAGTAACATAAGGAATTTAGAAACACGAAATAATCTATTTTTTTCTCAACAGTAAAGCCGCATTACAACCGCCAAAACCGGAAAGTAGTTTCAAAAAATGTGTTTTAGAACAGGATTCATTGGTTGTAAGTACGTTCAACGGACAAACCGTTTCATGAACTTCCAAACCGTTGCATTTTAATATAGTGTTGTTTAATAATGCGTTGTAAGAAATTATAGTTTCCACTACACCGGCAGCACCTAAGGTATGTCCGAAAAATCCTTTTAAACTATTTACCGGTTTGGTTTGTAATCCTGAAGCAGTAATAGCCATTGATTCCATATCGTCGTTATATGGTGTGGCGGTTCCATGAGCATTGATAAAAGCTATATCCTGAATGTCGGCATTTTTTAAGGTTTTTTCAATAGCAATGCTTAATCCGGCACCTGTGCGTGAAGGTCCTGAAATGTGATTAGCATCGTTGGCAATAGCACCAGAAAGAAGATATAGTGTATGGTCAGATAATGTTTCAATATCGTTAGTTTTCCCGTAAATAATTGTTGCAGCTGCTTCTCCGAGATTTAAGCCACAACGATTTTTATCGAATGGTTTGCAAATATCGGTAGATAAAGATTTAAACGATTGAAATCCTGAAATAATAAATTCAGACAACATATCGGCACCGATTACCACAACATATTCATATTCTTTGTTTTCTAATGAACGTAAAGCACAGATTTGAGCCGCTACTCCCGATATACAGGCATTCGATACAATAATAACTTCGTTCGGATTGCCGAAAAAAGCGGTAATCAGTTGAGCCGAACGCCAAAGATAAACACGTTCAGGTTCATAAAGATTGCTTTTTGTATTATCTAATAATTCTATATTACCTTTCGTTGTAGAAAGGATAAATAAAACTTTTTTACTTGCCGGATTAATGGTTGTTTTTTCTAAGGCTTTGTAAACCGATAAGATAGCTGCTTTTTCAAAACGAGTGTAAGCATTGTTTTTTCTAGAATCTATAGAAAAGAAAGCTTCATCTAATTTATTGTCATTGATACGAGAAGCCATGATGGGTTCGGGAAGGTTGAATGCTTTTTCATAGCGTTTCAATCCGCTGATGCCTTGTTTAACTGCCAAATAATTTTCTTCGGATGAAAATCCGAGAGAAGAAATAATGTTATTGCTCACAGAGTATATCATAGCAGACCATGTATTTTTTTCCATTCCTTAAAAAAATCGGGGGTAGCCCATTGCAAGTTAAAATCATGATCCATAAATACTTGAATCGAATAGCCGCTGACAGCTAATTTTTGAGTATGGAGATTATAAATATTATAATCGAAAATAATTTTAGCGGCATCGGTATTGCGGAAAATGATTTCTGCCAAGCCTTTATCTTTATAGGTAAGGGGACTTTTATATTTAAAATTCAATTCCACCATGGGGGCATAAAATCCTTTATCAAAGATATAAAGGTATTTTAATCCGAATTTTTCACCGAAGGCTTCACGTGCATCTTCAAAATATAAGGTATAAGCTCCGTGCCAAACCACATTCATCGAATCTACTTCACTGAAACGTACGTTAAATTCTTTTTCCGCTTTTAAAATAATATCTTTTTTTTCCATTAACCGATAGTTTTTTCTGTGATACTTACTTTCATTTCGCAAGAGGCAATAAGACTATTCTTCCACATTACTTTTGCCAATACAATGGTTGTATCAAAAATGACGTTGGTTACTTCTATGCTTGTTTCGATAGTTTCATTATAAGGAGGTAGTTGAATGATTTCTAAGTTTTTAATTGCACCGATTACACCAATTTTCATGCTATCGTTGCTATTAATGCAGCCTATTTGAGCGGCACAAGTTTGAGCCATGTTTTCAATTAATCCGGCTTCGGAAAAAAGTCCGTTTTCGACAAAGAGGGTATCTTTTTGAATATGAAAAACACTTTTTCCGAAAATTCTATCGGCAAAAAGAAGTTTGTCAATCATTACAAAAGGTGGTCGTTGTGGGATTAGGTCTAAAATAGGAATAGTATCCATAAATAGTTAAAAATGTAAAGTTAATCCGAAACCACTCGAAGTAGCTCCAAATCCGAGTGATACACGTTGTGATGTTTGAATGGGAGGGCGAACAATATCGTTGTATTCACTTACACAAGATTGTTGTTTCACATTCCCTAAAATAATAAGCGGTAAAGATGCTTCGAGGGTTATAGCGGTAATAATCATATTGGAAATAAAGCAAAAATAGGTAATAAAAGCTACTCCACCAATACCTAAATCCATGTCATTATTATAAGTTGATGACAAAACAACGATATTTAATCCGGTATAAAGAAGGCTTCGTGCTGCTACAGCTGTCATTCCTCCAATAAGTAAGCTTTTACCGATGTTTGCCATTTTTTCTCCTTTATTATAGGAATAAAGCATATCCAACATTTTGTTGTCTTCCAATATTATTTTAAAATCCTGTTTACTCAACAAACTTCCATCGTCTAAGGTATATCCTTGTTTTGAAGAATTAATGATAAAAGGTAATTTACTTCTAAGGGAATCGGTTAGGTAAGGAGTGGAGGTCTTATGTTCAAAATTTACAATTTCTCCTGTTTGATAACGTATGGTTTTAATATTTTTTATTTCAACCACTATGGTAGGTCCATCCTGATAATCAAACTTTTTATAACTGATATTTTTAGTGGTTATTTCGGTTATTTTGGCTTGGATGCTGTCGCCGTTAGTTAAAACAAGGATGTCTTGAGCCGATAATTGTAAGAATATCAGAATAAAAAATACTGTTAAGCTATTAATTATAAATATTTTTTTCATGATACTAATAATTTTATAATAAAGTGCAAAAGTATATATTTTATTTTAATTTACATACCATAATGCTGTGCCCTAATCCGAGTTCATCGTGGATGGTTTCAACGCATAAACCGGCATTAATAACGCAGCGTTCCATATCGGCGGAGTAATACATTTTGCTGTTGCCATTAGCCATAGCCGTGAAATACAAACTTATTTGAGCCAAACAGTAAGAAGCGGTTTCGAATCGCTGTCTATCCCAAAATGTTTCCATGATATATACACGGTTATCGGCATTCATCGAAACGGCAGCACGATGTAAAATACTGGTAACTTCTTTTTCGGAAAAACAATCTAAGAACTGACTCATCCAAATCACGTCAAATCCTTTGGGGAAAGGAACTTTTTCATCCAATAGATTCACCCCGTGTCCGTGAATGCGGTCAGCTCCGGTTTTCCCGGCTGTTTGGGTACGCATCATGTCCAATTGTTGGGGTAAATCCATAATTGTAACATTTACATATTCATTATATTCCACACATTTCATTGCAAAACGTCCGGTATTTCCGCCTACATCCAATAAGGTTTTGGGTTGATTATTAAATACAATTTTTAAAGCTTGGTCAAAGGAGCAATCGGAATAAAAATGGTCAAATCCAAACCAACTTTTTTGTACGTGAGAAGGTAATTGGGATAACCCTTCGTATATCGTAGGCCAATTTCCAAAAACTTTTAATCCTTCGGGTTTTCCATTTAGGATGGCAGCTTCCAAGTCGAAAGTGCCCAAATAATTTACATCGTGGTTAAAGTCCATATTTACTTTAGCCATTTCATCGTGAATGAGAAACCATCCGGCTTTTGCCAAAAAGAATTTACCTTCTTTTAAAATAACGGTTCCAATGGTTAAAGAAGATTCTATTAATACTTGGATTCCATAATGACTTTTATTGGTTTTTTCGCTTATTTCTTCCAATGTCAATCCGTTTTTATGGTCATCAAGGAGTTGAAAAATACCGAATTTAACCATTAAACGGGAAACTTGAAATACAATAGGACCAAAGGCAATTTCTTGAGCCAGACGTTGTGCTTCTAAAGCTGTAAAGCGTTCTTTTCCATATATTTCTTTTTGTGGGCTTTCTAATTTCATGTCAGTATTAAGTTAAATTTAAATCGTAAAAGTGAAAATTGTTGTTTTTATAAAAATAGTTAATTTCCGTTTTTTTTAATTTTCCAGAAATCATAGTAATTAAACCATTGTTCGGGATATTTTTTAAGGATATTTTCAAGTAAATCAACATATTGTTGTGCTAAAAATTCGGCTTTTTTTACGGATGATTTTTCGTTGGGAAGTGTTTGTAAGGGGTAAACATACACTTGATAATGCAAACCGCTTTGTTTCATGATAAACATAGTCAAAATCGGAGCATCCAATTGCGCTGCCAAGCGAAAAGTACCGATAGGGAAGTCGGCATT
>CAYZQG010000100.1:0-6571 GCA_964480685.1 uncultured Lentimicrobiaceae bacterium | reverse complement strand
GTAATCGAGCGATGTTTATTGTGAATTGGTGCAATCCGGAAATAGCTTTTGCATGGGGCTATCGTTTTAACGGCGACAGCCTATTGGTATCGGATATCATCGAAGACATTGCCGCAGCCGACAGTCGCATTCATTTTACCGACGGTGGCGGTTATATTAGCGATATTAGTTATATCGACAGTACGTATTCGCTTGGTTTAGTGGGCGATTATTGGATGTATAATGTCAACGAAGGAAGTGCGTCCGGTATAGGCAGTCAATATGTTTATACGAATGATTTCATTGAATTCGGAGATGAATCGTGTGGCAATTCGGATACCAATTGGATTTATACCTGGAATACCTCCGTTACGCCTGTATCGGTTCCCGATTCCGGTGTTTTTGTGTCATTAATTACGGGAAACAATATGCAAATTTCTATGTATCCAAATCCTTGCACTGATATGATTCATATAGATTTAAGCGGTGTTAATGAAACCGTTTATTTAACTTTAACAAATTTGGATGGAAAAATACTTTTTGCGGATAATATGTTGGTGTCGGGAAGTGAACATAGAACGATTCCGGTAAATAAGCTATCAAGAGGAATTTATTTTGTTCGTTTTCAAGGTGCTACTTTGAATAAAGTGCGTAAAATAATTGTATATTAATATGAAAAACGTTATAGTTCTCAGTCTGTTTATTTTTCCGCTTATCGTTCATGCTCAGTTCGATGGTGTTGTCGGTAGGGAAGGGTGTAAAGCCGTTTCGTGTAAGGATAAACGCATTGTTGCTTGGGCAAAATCTTGTACGCTTATTCGTGGCTTTCAAGATATTGCGAAACCCGAAAACGGACAGGTGAGTTACGGTGAAGCAGCCGATGCGGTGGGTGTTGTTCATGATTCGGATGCTACCGATGTGGTTAGTTTGGGTGATGGCGGAGTGGCTGTGTTGAGTTTTGCTAATCCGATAGTAAATAAGGAAGGTTATGATTTTGCGGTTTTTGAAAATTCACTGAACGATGCTTTTCTCGAACTTGCGTTTGTGGAAGTAAGCTCTGACAGCATTCATTTTTATCGTTTTCCGGCTACTTCATATACGGCTGCTGATGCACAAATCGGTACTTTCGGAAGTATTGATGCTACCCGGATTAATAATTTAGCCGGTAAATATCGGTTAGGGTGGGGTACTCCTTTCGATTTGAGCGATTTAGCCGATGCTGAAAATCTCGACAGGAATCAAGTTAAATATGTTAGAATTATAGATGTAGTTGGTTCAATAGACAGTAATTATGCGAGTTATGATTCTGCCGGAAGAATTATCAACGATCCGTATCCAACCAATTTTGCTTCCGGAGGCTTCGATTTAGCCGGAGTAGGAGTGATTCACAATGCCTTTTCCGCTGTTGAACAGACGGTTGTGGCTTCTTTTTCCGTATTTCCGAATCCGTGTAAAGAGATGCTTACCGTTGATGGAGATGTGGGTAAGTTCGTGTTGTATACTAGTTTGGGACAAAAAGTAATCGAAATTGATAAGCAAACTCAGTCAGTTGAAATAAATATGCAATCGTATCCTGCCGGTATGTATTTTATCGGCTTTCAATCGGCAACATCTTCCCATAAGTATGTTAAAATCATCAAACAACCTTAATTATGTATAAGATAAATAACATACTGTTGTTTTTTGCCCTATCTTTCTTGTTGGCTTCATGTGTAAAACCGGAAGAAAAAGAGGACGTAAACTACGACTTTACGATCTGGGTGTTGAACGAAGGCTTGTGGAATATGAATAACAGTAGTATCACAGCCTATAATTCTACAACGCAAAAGCTATGTGCCGATGTCTTTAAACAAGAAAACAGTCGTTGTTTGGGTGATATAGCAAACGATATAATCATTTACGGTTCAAAGGCATATATTGCCGTAAATATGTCGGGTGTAATTGAAGTGGTAGATGTTTTTAGCGGAAAGTCCATCCGACAAATTTCACTGTTAAATGATAAAGGAGAAAATCGTCAACCTCGCTGTTTAACCTACTATAAAAACAAAGTGTACGGATGTTGTTTCGACGGTTCGGTGGTGAGAATAGATACGTCAAGTTTGAAAATAGATGGAATTGTTCAGGCGGGTCAAAATCCCGATGGGATGTGTGTAACTAATAACAAATTGTATGTCAGTAATTCGGGGGGATTAAATTTTCCCGATTATGGGAATACCGTTTCCGTTTTTAACCTAACTTCGTTTACGGAAATCAAACGGATTAGGGTAAGTACCAATCCGACCATACTAAAAGCCGATAAACAAGGTGATGTGTATGTGATGTGTCGCGGAAACTATTCGGATATTCCATCTTGTTTGCAACGTATTGACAGTAAAAACGATACGCTTGTTCAAACCATTACTTACAACGTATCGAATTTTGATATTTACGATGATTTATTGTATTTCTATTATTACGATGATGCTTCAAAATCGGTTAATTTTCAAGTATTGAATAATAAAACGGAAACCATCATCAACACCTCGTTTCTCAAGGATAAGGTATCAATTCAAACGCCCTACGGAATTAATGTCAATCCAAACGACGGTTCGGTTTTTATTTCCGATGCTCTTGATTATCAAACTACCGGTGATGTTTATTGCTTTGATAAAAACGGAAAACTCAGCTATCAATTCGAAGGAGGACTTTGTCCTAAAAAGACGGTGTTTTTGAAATAGCTGTCAGCGATCAGTGTTCTTGATTTTTTTGAAAGTCTAAGGACGAGGACGTTGGTGCGATAAAACGTAATTCAAAATTACAAGGGTTACACGGAGAAATCCTCATTAATCTGTAGCATCGATGAAATTCGTGTTATATTTCCGATGTAAAATTTTCACACTCAATTCTTTTTGTGTTGATCGGACTTCTTTATTAAAATGGAAATACCTGCTTTATAGGATGTTGAATTTTTGAAAAATATTGCTAAATTTTACTTCGTCCATTTGTTTTTTAGGCGTGCTTTAACTTTATTTTTTATATCTATATTTTGTCATACGTTTTTCGCCGATTTTTTCAATTATTTCGTTATCAACAGCTTCTTTTAAATCTCTACTGGCGGTAGCTGTTGAGTTGTTTTTATTGTGTTTTAAATAATCTTGTCTTGTAAATAATTCATTCTCAATAAAAATCTTGAAAATGCTAATTCTATCGCTACTTGTTAGCGCGTAGTTTTGGGTATTCAATAAATCTTCTAAGGCAATATTGATAATTTCAAGCATGAATTCAATAAAGAGGGTAGAATTTCCTTGATTATCTGATATTCCAAGTACATTATAATACGCTTGTTGTCGTTCTTTGATGAGTGATTCTGTCGGTAAATATTCAAAAACAGGAGAATAATTTTTTAATATCACGGTTTGCCAAAATCGTCCCATCCGTCCGTTTCCATCAAGAAAAGGGTGAATAAACTCAAATTCATAGTGATAAACGCAACTTTTAATTAATAATAGGTCTTTGTCATTTTTTAAATAATGAAAAAGATCTTTCATTAAAGGAAAAACAATGTTTCCGGGAGGGGCAACATGTGTAATGTCTCTTCCTTTTATTATTCCAACTGCTGTCGTTCGGAATTGTCCGGCATTCTCTATTAATGTATTCATCAATATTTTATGAGCTATACATAAAGAGTTTATTTCATACGCATTAAATTCATTTATTTTATCATACAATTCGATAGCATTTTTAACTTCAATAATATCTTTTTGTGGAGCAAGCACTCTTTTGTTATTAATTAAAGCTGTAATTTGCTCCACAGTAAATGTATTTCCTTCAATTTCAAGGGATGATTGAATAGATTTTATTCTATTTTGTTTTCGCAATTCTGTAGCCGGTTTAATTAGCTTTGCCGATTTAACTTCTCCTATTTTTTCTGAAATAGAGGATGTCAATCTTAATATCTCGCTTGTTATTTGATAGGGTGGTTTCATGCTTTTTGAATTATGATAGTATCATTTGATAGTATCAACGATATAAAATTACCTTAACGGAATTATTTTTTTATAGTATAGGTCGTAATATTTTAATTCTAACTTACAGTATTTGTATTCTTTATATTTTTTTATTCGTAACAATTAAGAAAACGTTGTTTCTAATAAATTAGTTTCTACAAAAGTAATAAAAATATGCAATCAATCTATATTTCGCAATGATTAGGATAAAAAAATATTATTCCCGATGTAAAATTTTTACACTCAATCCTTTTTGTATTGACCAGCCTTCATTATCGGTTAAGCTGATAAAGAAATGATAATCTCCGTCATCGAAGCGTGTTCCATTTTTATCGGAAGGGAGTGAAATGGAAATATCTGCTTTATAGGATGTTGAATTTTCAGGAATGTCATAATCTTGAATAAAGGTAAAGGGATTTACGGCAGTTTTAACCGAATCCATATCACATTCGGATACTTCGGTACTGTGTGCATGATGGTCAAAATTATTATGTATATCCATGCTATAGGAACCCAATTCAACATTGTCGGTAAACAGCATTTTCATGTTGAATGATTCACCGAAATATAACGTATCGCAGTTTTGAGGGAATACTTCGGAATAACTAAGGTCAATGCTTGGCTTGGTTTTGTCTATATCTTTATCGCCACAAGTGTTGAAAAGAAAAACTAATAGAATGCTGATAATAAAATATTTTAATGTTTTCATAGAAAGAATAAGTTTAAGAAGCGACGGATCGAAATCCATCGCTTTAAATACAAGAAATTATTCGCTAACCACGGTACTGTCGGCTTGTTTGAAAACGACATCGTCTTCAATTTCCGATTCATTGCCTTCCAAATCGGTTACAATGAAATGGAAACAGTAGGTGCCGAGTTTGGTATCGGAAGGAATGGGTACATGTTTGTGGAAGGTGGTATTTTTCAAGCCTGAAAATTCGGTATAAGTGGAATCATATTCCCATGTGGAACCTACTTCTTGATGAAGGATGATTTCAATTGTTTTAATTTTTCCTTCGGCAACTACATCGGCTTCTACATGTAAGTCGCTGCCTACATTAGCGGTTTTGCTGTTTTCATACCCTAATTCGGTGAGGGTAATTTCGGGTTTGTCAACTTTGTTACAGTGAGTGAATAAAAATATTAAGGATATGGTGATGATTGTTAGAAATGATTTTGTTTTCATTTTTGTTAAATTTTTAAATTATTGTTTTTGTTTTTTTGTTTAAGGATCCCGAAAAGGGAATGTTAATGGAAAGAATAAAGTTTCGTCCCGGTTCAGGGACATGTATTAAGCGGTAATAACCGGTATGGTTGTAATACGTGCTGTTTAAGAGGTTTTGTAGCTGCATGGAGCATTGGATGCTTTGTTGTTTTATGCGAAGGTTAAAACCTGCCCGGAGGCTTATATCGCAATATCCGTCGGTAGTTTCTTCAGGAGGAACAATATCGGTTTGCGAAGCCACCCATTTTACGTCCATCGAACAATAAGGCTCAGTAATAATTTTCTTAAAGACAGGTTGATACGTTAGGTTGAAAATAAGTGTAGTTGGAGGAGAAAACGGTAAAGCATACCCTTTCTTTTCGCCTGATAATTGACGGGCAAACACATATTCTGCGTTGCAACTTATTTGTAAGGAACGAATCATTTGATACGCAATTGTACATTCACCGCCACAGCGAAATACCTCACATTGTGTGTATTCATATATTTGGTTGCCGTTTCCGTACAGCCTGTCATAATCCGAAGTGGGATTAAGATAAATATAATTAGAAAAATAATTCACGAAAGGCTCGATCGAAAAAGAGAATTTTCTGTTTTTAAATTCTACATCGGCATCCAATTGATAGGAAATTTCAGCGTGTAAATCGGCATCACCGATTTCATAACTGAAATGGCTGTAATTAACACCGTTTGCTGCTAATTCTTTGGCTGTCGGCATGCGAAAACTTCGTCCGAGATTGATTTTAAGTAACCAATTTTCAAGGCTATACATATAGCCGATGGAAGCTGAAATGTTTGAGAAATGACGCTTGATTTCTTCCGCTCTTAGTAAATAGGTATAGCTTGTATCCGATCCCGAAACAAGGGGAGAAGGAAACCAATCGCTGTAGTTTTCAGTGTGTAGGTACCCGTAATCGTAACGAATGCCGATTTGAAGATTTCTTTTTTTAGTAAAAGTGAAATGTGAAAGTAGAAATAATCCGCTATTGAGTTGGTTATAAGCAGGAATGATAAATTCTCGTCCACTGATTCGGTTATCTTGAAAATCAGCGTTTAACCCTGATTCTAAGCGAATTTTATCGTTGAAACGATAATTGCAACCCACGATTCCCGAATAGATATATTTGTCGAATTGGCGTTCCATATCGGAATCAAATCCCAAGCTGTCGGGAAAGCTAACAGGCATAAAAGCGTGAGTTACATAGTTACTGCGTTCTTGACGGAAATTTCGTTGGAAACCCCAATCGAATGTAAAATCTACTTTACGGGAAGTCCATGTCGTGTTATGAAGGACTTTAAAATGATTTACCGATTGATACGGGTATAGAATATCGCGGGAAGAAGCATCTTGCGTTTTTTGGTCCACATTGCGGGGTTCCAA
>CAYZQG010000099.1:0-6634 GCA_964480685.1 uncultured Lentimicrobiaceae bacterium | reverse complement strand
ATCGGAAGAACCCATTCCCGGATTAAATGAATATGTTTTATCGTTCCATTTTACAACAATTTGTTTTTCAATCCCACGTAAATCACTAATTCCTAACGATAAATATGCTTTATCAAATTGAATATTTTCAATCGGAATATCTAAGCCTGAAACATCAATTGCATTGAATCTGCCTTTAATGTGTAAGGTAGAATTATACACAACAATTTCATAAATACTTCTGTTTCTTGACTCTGGAATAATACTCCCTTCAATATTCAGTTCATTTGGCAAAATATAGATATTTGAACTTTGAGTTGGAATGGTAATAAACGGTCCCGTTAAAGTTTGTTCTTTCCCCCATTTCGAACTCACTTCATCAATAGCACTTTTTTGAACCGATTCACGTTCTCGAATTAAGACATGTATCATCGTGGTTGGTATGAGCAACAACAAAGCAATGATTACTATGAATATCAATTTAATGTAAATGTTTTGTGTAAGATTTTTCATATCGATAAATTATTATTTGATTAATTGTTTTTTACTTATTCTTCATATTTCCAAACCGTTTTTTGATAGGTGGCATTTTTATAGGTATTTTAATATTTGTTTTTAACGAAGTTTAATACCATTTTATTTGTATAAAGTAATTATTTTATTAAAAAAATAAGAAATTTTGAATTCTGCTTTTACTATTATCATTTTTATTTACTTTTGTATTAAGATATAAGACAACTTATTTTATTATAAATACATGAAAGACAATTTTATAGAAACAATTACAACTAAGTCTGATAGCGAATTGGAAACTATTTCAAAAGATTATACATTTTATTCTCCGGAAGAACGTATGTTCGCTTTACAAGAATTGGAAAGACGAAATAAATTAATCAATGAATTATCTAAAATAAAACAAACTATCGAAAGCGAAAAAGAAGGAATGGAAAATATTGAACCTGTTAAACTTAAAATTTCGTTAAAAGATCTTTTACCTCAAAAAAGCCACTTATGCACATCCATTCTTATTTACATTAATACATTCATTTTCATCTTAATGCTTTTTTCCGGAGTTGATGTTTTTAATCCTGATACTTATACTTTATTTCGATGGGGTGGAAATTTAAGATTTTCAACATTAGATGGACAGTATTGGAGGTTATTATCTTCCGTTTTTATACATTCAGGGATAGTGCATTTATTCTGTAATATGTTTGCATTATTATACATTGGTACTATCTTGGAAAAAACTATAGGTAGAACTAATTATATTTTCGCATACCTTATTTCCGGTATTATTGCAAGTGCATCAAGCATTTTCATTCATTCAAATATTGTATCCGTTGGTGCTTCAGGTGCCATATTTGGTTTATTTGGAGTTCTTCTTTCTTTACTTCTTTTCAAAGAATTTAATATAAAAGATTTCTCAAAAAAAAGTCTTTATCCAAGTGTTATTTTTTTTGTTTGTTATAATATTTTATATGCGTTGCAAAATGAAGGAATTGATAATGCAGCTCATATTGGAGGTCTTATTTCCGGTTTTTTAATAGGGTTAGTTTATTATTATGTTATTAAAAATAAACTACATAAAAGCATTGCTTACATTTCGATAATTACTTTATTTTCATTCATTTCCACCTTATCACTATTTCAAATGGCTCAAAATGTAAAATTATATAATTATATTCTGAAAAAATATACAATAAATGAAGAAAATGCTTTAAATATTTATAAAGAAGATTTTAATAATATTCCCAAAGATAAAATACCCTTAATTAAAGAAAAAATTTACAGACAAGGTGTTGTTCTTTGGGATACAAATATATGTTTAATAAAAATACTTCAGCAGAAAAACTATCCGGACGAAATTCAACATCGCCTTCAAACTGTTTTAGAATATACAAAATTAAGAAAAAAATCATACGAAACACTTATTCAACTTTTTGATACTTCTTCCGAAGAATTAAGCACTGAGTACATTCTATTAGATAAACAAATTGAAGAAAAAATTAATCTATTAAACGGTTCTAAAAAAGAATAAAAATATTTTTCCAAAAACAATATTCCCCTTATGAATAACACCGTCTTTAAAAGCGAATTATTTGAAAACAAAGTTTTTGAGAACATAGTTTACGAAGAACAAACTATTACTAACCATGAATTTTACCAATGTACATTTACCGATTGCAATTTTGCAAAAAGCAATTTAAACAGTTGTCGATTTGAAGATTGCACCTTTATAAATTGTAATTTTTCGTTGACAACAGTCGAAAAAGTGGGATTTAATGATGTCAAATTTAAAAACTGCAAACTGATGGGCATTGATTTTTCGATGTGCAATAAATACATGTTTTCGTTTCAATTTGAAAACTGTATATTAGACTATTGTGTTTTTCAAGGAACTACCTTAAAGAAAACACCTTTTCTACATTGTTCGTTAAAAGAAGTAGATTTTTCAAATGCCGATTTAACGGCAGCCGTTTTTACCGAATGCGACTTAACCAACACTCACTTCCACTATACCACACTTGAAAAAGCCGATTTCCGAACAGCAAAAAACTTTTCGATTGATCCGGAAATCAATAAATTGAAAAAAGCCAAATTTGCGTTTTTAAATCTCGAAGGTTTGTTGGTTAAGTATCAATTGGAAATTGAATAGAAATACCTTCATTAAATTCCCAAAATAAAAAAAACATCATTCTCGTTTTTGAATGATGTTTTCATAAGGTGTCCTCGCGGGGGCTCGAACCCCGGACCCATTGATTAAGAGTCAATTGCTCTACCAACTGAGCTACGAAGACTTGAAGTGCAAAAGTACATTATAATTTAATATGTATCAAGGCTTCAGGTATTTTTTTTTTAATTTTGAAAATCTATCCTTTACCGATTTTAGATTCAAAGAAATAAAAACAATAATTTTTTTATAACACATTCGTTTATATAGAATATTAGCAGAAAAAAATAAAAAGCAGGGTATGAATAAAAAAGTAGGGTTTATTACATGGATTGTTTGTGTATTTATTATTCTCTCTTCATCGTGTTGCCGGACAAAAAAATCGTATTATCTGCAAGGGAATCTCGAATCGGAAATTCGTTATTGTCATCAAGAAATGAACGGAAAAGCCGTATGGTATTATGAAAAAGGCAACAAACGTTTGGAAGCCAACTATGTAAAGGGACTTCTTGACGGAGAAATGAAACGCTATTATACTAACGGAAACATGCAAAGTATAAATCATTATGTCAATGGATTACAAGAAGACAGCTCGATTTCATATACTAGCGATGGTTTTCTTATTCAAGTATGTATGTATAAACACGGGAAAAAAAACGGTGCTATTAATTGCTTTTATGATGATGGACAAGTTCAGATGCACGGATTTTATAAAGACGATCAATATGACGGTTTATGGCAATATTTTGACGAAGAAGGATTCCTGGTTGGAGAAGGAAAATTCAAGAGAGGTTCGGGAATATTAAAACGCTTCGATGCTCAAGGACGAATAGCTCAGAGCCGTGAATATAAAAACAGTCAACCGGCAGGAAAAGAAATTCGCTACGATGCTACCGGCAAAGTAATTGAAAGTTTCAGTTATCCAAGCAATTAAATATAAAAATCACCCTTTCAACAAGCCATCTTGAATATGAAGGGTGCGATTAGCCATAGCAGAAAACGATTCGTTATGGGTAACAATTACAAAAGTTTGTTGTAATTTATCGCGTAAATCCATAAAAAGGGCGTGTAATTCACGGGCATTTTGAGAGTCAAGATTTCCGGACGGTTCATCGGCAAAAACGACTAAAGGCTTATTAATTAATGCACGAGCAACGGCAACACGTTGTTGTTCTCCTCCTGACAATTGGTTGGGTTTGTGTTCGCTTCTATCAGCCAACGCAAACATTTCCAATAATTCATGGGCTTGTTGCAATGCTTTCTTACGTGAACATCCGGCTATCATTGCCGGTAAAGCAATGTTTTCGGCAGCCGTAAATTCAGGCAACAAATGATGAAATTGAAAGACAAAACCAATGTGTCGATTTCGAAAAGCCGAAAGTTTTTTATCAGTTAGCTGAAATACATTTTCTCCATTAATAAACACCTCACCGGTATCGGGTTTATCTAATGTTCCCATAATGTGTAATAAAGTTGATTTCCCGGCTCCTGATGCGCCTACTAAGCAAACAACTTCTGCTTTTTTCACTTCCATATCTATCCCTTTCAATACGTTAAGAGAATGATATGACTTTGTTATATTCTGTATCGTTATCATATTTGAGAATCGGATGTTGTTTCTACTAAAAACGCCAAAGTATCGATTTTATTGGCATAGTCATGTACTTCGGGAAATTGAGTGTATCCTAAAGGCACTTTATCGTTGAGTTTGCTCCTACCACAAGCAATACACTGAATTGTATCACATTCTTTTTCAATGATTTCTTCCACTTTTTCTCTTTCAGAATAATACTCGTAATGCACAACACTTATTGCCGATGCAAGTGAAGAGTGTGCTTTAAAAATCATTATCCCCTGATCAAAGAAGGGTATTAGATTGATTAAATGTATTGTTTTTTGATATTCCAAATTATTCATATAGGAATGATGCATTTCAAAAATTGGCTTATAGCGATTAAGATGTTCAAACAAAGGAGTAAAATTATATCCTTCAGGAACATATAATTTTGAAATACTGCGACATCCCAATCCGAAATACAAACAAATATCGTCAGTTAAGCCTTTTAAATCATCGTCGTTTTCCGAACCGTCGAGAATAGCTACACTATTGCAATGCTTGCGAATAATGGAAGGATATTTAGCAAAATAATATTCAAAATAGCGAGCGGAATTATTACTTCCGGTAGCAATAATTTTGTCAATCTGTTCAAGTTTACTTTCTTTAAAAACAATGAATGATGTAAAACGAGGTTCGATAGTGCAAAGTATTTCGGCAATGCCAGGTAAAAGATGTTTATCGTTGGATGATAATTTACCTACAAATATATCACCGGCTAACAACACACATAAAAAATCATGAAAAGCCACAAAGGGTATATTTCCTGCCATAACCACTCCAATTCGATGACAGGCTGTTTTCTTCGACAAAAAGGGATAGGCTGATAACCAAGCTCTCAGTTTTTCTTCCGAGAGCATGCCTACAATTCCTTTAAGGGCTACTTCAATAAATTCGGAAATGAACCACGAATGATGAATATATTCGTTTTGGATAAGAAACTCCATTTTTTCAATAGCAGCGTTTAACACATCAGAATTCTCACATATATCGTTTTTATTTCTGTTTTTCAATACATTACCAAGCTTAACAAAAGCTTGAATGCGTTCTTCAATGTTCATTTCTGTCATTTTTTAATTATTTTGCAAAACTACTTAAATACTAAACAAGAAACAATGAACGTTAATAAGTTTGGAATATTTTTTATGAAAAAATTTTTATTAATTTTTCTTGTGCCGATTTTTTTTACACATCTCTCTTATGCACAACGCAAAGAGATGTATAAAGCCTATGAAGATTCGATTTTCAAATTGCATAAAGAAATTTTATTAGAGCAAAACATTATTCTAAAATACCAAAAAAATGAAACGCTTTTATTTTTAATGGAAGAAGCTTTGGAACAAAAAAACTCCATTAATTATCCCTTCGATTCATTACGAACCATTTCTATAATAACATCACCCGACAAAAAGGTACGTATTTTTACATGGTATCTCATAGATGATGCCGGGAAACACGATCATTTCGGTTATATTCAAGCTTTTAACGAACAAAAAGATCGCTATGTAATTTATGCTCTTTCCGATAAATGGCAACAACTTGTTAATCCGCCCAACAAAATATTGGATTATTTATCGTGGTATGGAGCAGTCTATTATAAAATTATTGAAACAGAAATAAACAATGAAAAATATTATACACTTTTAGGATGGAATGGCGGAACCCTCTTTTCACAATTTAAAGTCATTGATGTATTAAGTTTTAACAACAAGGGAAATCCGGTATTCGGAGCCTTCATTTTTCGTGGTTACGGCAAAGGAAAACCTGCCCGAATTATTTTTGAATACGCAAAAAAATCAAGTTTTACATTAAATTACGACAAACAAGGATACGAACAACGCTCTACAAAACGTTCAAGAAGCGATTATCAATACCGAATTGATACGTTATATACGCGTATGATTATTTTTAATCATCTGATTCCTATGGATGAATCGTTAAAAGATGTCCCACAATATTATGTTGGTGAATCAAGCATGAACGACGGTTTTTTGGAAAAAGACGGTAGATGGTATTTTAAAGCCGGTGTATTAGGGCGTAATCCTGACAAACCTCTTCCAAAGTATAATTTTAAATTAAAACAATTTTATCAAAGGGGAAATTAATTATTTACTATTCAAGTTTTTTGGAATTAATATGTGTTTCTATAATCGTTTGGAAGGTTTTTTGGATATATGCACGATTCAAGTCCATTCCTGAAATCGTTATGTGGGCATGTTGATAAAACAATTCTCTTTCTTTCAGTAATTTTTCAATAAATCCAAGCAATTCTTCCGGTGTTTTATCCATCAACAACGGACGTTTCTTTTTTGAATGAAGTAAACGATTTTGCAAAGCTTTAGGCGATAATTTCAAATAAATACAAA
>CAYZQG010000098.1:0-6646 GCA_964480685.1 uncultured Lentimicrobiaceae bacterium | reverse complement strand
AAACCTTTTCCGGTAGCAGCCGTTGTATTGCCAAGTGAATCAAGAGCATCGGTACGTTTACGAACTTCTTCTCCCAACCCGCTCATTTCGGCATTTCCACCGGCATTATCGGCAATAGGACCATAAGCATCGGTAGCTAAGGTGATTCCCAAAGTTGACAACATACCAACGGCAGCAATAGCAATACCATAAAGTCCCATACTGATATTATTCATATCAAAATTAGCAGCAAAAATAAAGGCTAAAATAATCGATGTTCCAACAATAATTACCGGAAAAGCAGTGGAAACCATTCCTGTTCCAATTCCTGAAATAATAACGGTAGCATGTCCTGTTTTCGACGATTCGGCTATCCCTTTGGTAGGTTTATAATCGGCAGAAGTATAATATTCGGTTATTTTTCCGATACCGATACCCCCTACCAAACCAACCATCATGGAACCCCAAACACCGATATGATTAGGTATTTTTAAATAATAAAGTATTAAAAATGAAAATAAAGCAATAAAAATCGAACTAACATTTACACCTCTACTTAATGCCGAGAGTAATTGTTTTTGAGAAGCACCTTCTTTGGTTCTCACCAAAAAGATACCGAGAATGGAAAGAATAATTCCGACGGCAGCAATAATCATCGGTGCTATTACGCCATTGAATTGAACCGATAATGCATCTTGGGAAGAAATATTTTCAAATCCATTCATTTTTGATAAATTAGAAAAAGTGAATGCAGTAGCTCCTAAAGCGGCGGTTGAAAGAATGGCTCCACAATACGATTCATATAAATCGGCACCCATACCGGCGACATCACCAACATTATCCCCTACATTATCAGCAATTGTAGCAGGATTACGCGGATCATCTTCGGGAATACCGGCTTCTACTTTACCTACTAAGTCGGCACCTACATCGGCAGCTTTGGTAAAAATTCCACCACCGACACGAGCAAACAAGGCTTGCGTCGAAGCACCCATTCCAAAGGTTAAAGTAGTTGTGGTTATGATAATTAATTTTAACGATGGATCAGATGCAATGAGGGCATTTGTAGTATTATCTAAAGAACCTATAATATATTGTAAGAGATAAAACCAAATTGAAATATCCAACAAGCCAAGTCCTACAACCACCAATCCCATAACGGCTCCCGAACGAAAAGCCAATTGCAACCCTTTATTCAAGGAGTGTTGAGCGGCATTAGCGGCTCGTGCCGAAGCATAAGTAGCGGTTTTCATACCTAGAAAACCTGCCAAACCGGAGAAAAAACCTCCCGTTAAAAAGGCAAACGGAACCCAAGGGTTTTGTATGCCTAAAACATACGCCATAACAGCAAAAATAAGGGTAAGTGCAATAAAAACAATCAATACCACTTTGTATTGTTGTTTGAGGTATGCCATTGCTCCTTGACGCACATATAAGGCAATTTTTTTCATCGTTTCTGTTCCTTCACTTTCTTTCATCATTTGTCGAAAGAAATAATACGCAAAACCCAATGCTATCAGTGATGCAAGGGGAATAATCCAAAAAATCGGTTGATTTTCCATACTTTAAATAATTTTTCTTATGTGTAACTTCTTTAATTTATAAATTCCGTTTCTTAAACGTATTAAATTGTTTTTTGTTTACTTTTTTTATAGAACAATCTCTATAATGTTTATTATCTTTATATTATTTATTTGTTTTCTTAAATATATCGCCAATTCCTTTTCCGATTTTTTCAATGGTTTGAATACTTTTGGTAATGGTTTCGCTCGAAATATCGTCGTAAACATCGGCACCATACGAATGTTTTTGTTCGGGATAAATCACAATTTTATTGTTAATTTGAAAATATTTACTCATTTTTTCAGTTACTTGATCAAACGAATGTTGATAGGATAAAAATCCTTGTCGCGACGACACCAATACAATCATATCTTCATTATCAATATGGCGAGATAAAATCAAGAAATCATCCCAATCAGTAAAGAGATGAAAGTGTATTTTATGGGTCAAGTGTTGCTTCTTCAAGAGTGTAAGCATGGCTTTCGAGGTTTTTTCTTCTCCGTAATGTTCAATGGGAACACTTAATTCGCGAGCAAGTTTAAACAATTTCAACACCCAACGTTCAAAACCGGCTTCCAATTCGGCTAAGGGCGGTGTCATTAAAAATATACTATGAATATCTACTGTAGGTTTTTCCAACTGACAAACAAAAATATTCTTTTCGATATTACGAATTATTCTTGTCATATTAGTTTCCAATAACTTATCGATTACTCCCGTACTTTTTTGGGGCCATCCCAATACGATTAGATTTGCTCCTATTTCGCGCGAACAGCGAGCTATTCCTCCGGCAATATTATGATCGATGGTTGTTATGACGTCCACTTTAACTTCAGCCGAAGACGCTTGAACAATAAAATTCGACAATTCATTTTTAGCTTTCACGATATTCATTTCCGCTTCTTCGTTATTAGGTACTACCGTTAGTATGGAAATCGGTGATTCGCTTTTGGTTTCTTTTATTAATATCGCCATGTCCAACAAAGCCGGAATATTGGTAAACTTTGAAATGGGAAGTAGAATATGTTCGCTAACCGTTCCTTGTTTTTCATTATCCATATCCTCATCCTTTTCGGAAATAACAATTTCTTTAGCAGCAGTTTCCGTAACAAACGAAGCTATTAAACAAGTTATTAAAATTAATATAATAGTTCCATTCAATACATCTTCATTCAAAATACCGGCTTTATAACCGGCTAAAATAATAGCCAGTGTAGCCGCGGCATGCGAACTACTTAAACCGAATATTAAGCGACGTTGATGTTTGGTAAATCCAAAACTCCATTGGGCAAATAAAGCCGCCAACCATTTCCCTGAAATAGCCACAACCGTTAAAATCAAAGCAATAAGAATAGACATATACCCGTTTACCAACACCCGCATATCGACCAGCATCCCGACTGAAATTAAGAAAAAAGGAATAAACAAGGCATTGCCGATAAATTCAATACGATTCATTAACGAAGATGCGTGCGGGATTAAGCGATTCAACGCCAATCCGGCAGCAAAAGCTCCAATAATCGGCTCCAATCCGGCTATTTCAGCCAAGAAAGCCGAAAAAAACATAACTGCCAATACAAAAATATAATGCGAATGCTTTTCGCTTTCCAATTTCTGAAAAAACCAGCGAGCTATACGGGGAATAATAAAAAACAAAATAGTGATAAAAATAACCAACGAAACACCTAGACGAATAAAGAATTCCTGACTTATGTTTCCATTCGCTGAACTATTTATTATTACTGCAAGAATAATCAAGACCACGGTATCGGTGAGTATCGTACCTCCTACAGTTACGGCAACAGCTGCATTTTTTGTTATATTAAATTTACTTACAATCGGGTATGCCACCAACGTATGGGTAGCAAACATGCTCGCCGTTAATAAACTTGCTTCAAAATCAAAATGTAAAAGATAGCGACAAACCGGATACCCGATGGCAAGCGGTATGGTAAAGGTAAAAAAACCGAATAACAAACTTTTATTTCGTGTCGATCTGAATCGGTTCATATCCAAATCCAAACCCGCTAAAAACATAATATACAATAAGCCGATTGTTGAAAATAGTTTTATCGAAGAATCGTTTTCCAACAATCCTAATCCATACGGACCTATAATTACTCCCGAAATGATTAAACCGATGATTCCCGGTATCTTGAATTTTCGTAAAATAATAGGTGATAGCAGAATAATAAAAAGCATCAAGGAGAATATCAGTACCGGATTCTCCAAAGGAAGCTGAAAAGACTCTGTAAAATGTTCAAAAAAATCTAGCATATCGCCCTAAACTCCCATTTAAAAATTATAAAGTATTTATAATACGAAAAATTATCTTTTTTGTTGTTTGATTTTTAATATATATATAAAAATAAATCATCCTTCTTCGATAATATTATCCTATTCTACGTTAAGTTCTTTACTTTAAAAGAAAAAAACGCTTATTACTCTGAATGTAACGAATTGAAGCGAAAAAGTGCATACTTTTTCATCGAACAATAATTATTATTTCCCGACAAAACAAAAACCCCTTTAAAGGATTGACATTATTTACATTTAATTTCTACCGTTACTTCTTTTCCATCTACTACCCACGATGTTCCTTGATGTGCTTCTACCGATTGTGCTTCACACACACTCAATTCAAAATATTTAACAGATTCGTCGGTGATAACGGCAATTTTATTCCCATCTTCATAACGAATACAATTACATTGTTTTGCACATGATATACTTACCATTGAAACGACAGAGAATACTGTTACTAAGAAAACCATTTTTTTTATTTTCATAAACTGAGTTATATAATTATTTTTTTATTATTTGCAAAGATAGTTAAATAAACGTTTATATAATAACTTAATTTTAAAATAATTGATAATTACTCTTTTTATACTTAATATACCCTCTTCTCTTTGATTTTCCATTTTATATAATTTCAGGTTTAAATCATGTTCCATCTTACTTTCTTTTTAACTCCCAAACGGTATAATGAATTGTAACCCTAGATTGTAAGAATTATACTTTTTGCCTATGTTATTAATATCGGTATATATTGCAAACATTCCATATCCCAATCGTGCACGTAGCCCAAAGTTATTATAGATATCTCTTGGTGGTAATAACGTTTTTTCAGTTACAATATTAATATTGTTTTTATATTTAATAGTAAACCCATCATTAAAACCTAAGCTATAATAAGCTCCTAAATCCAAATAACATCCCATGCCCAACCCTTCGGATGGAAATAAACGAAATCGTTGATAAAATTCAAAATTAACATAATTCGAAAAGCCTTTAAAATAAATCATTTCACAAGAAGTAGGCAGAAATATAGTGGCAAAAGAACTTGTGTTTTTATAATAAACATTTTTCTTCCCATATTCTATAGCTACGCCTAAGTTGTACCATTTACAAATATTTCCTTTATAACGTAAACCAACATTGAAATTATTCGATTTTCCTAAAGAAATATCTGGAAATATATGCTTATCAAACAAAATAAATCCCCAAGAAACATAGGCTTGTAAACTATGTATCGCATTTATTCCGTACTTCGATAATTTTAAAGGTGTTTTATGATCTTTTGAAAATAAATTAGGAACAAAAGTTGCCTTTTCATTTTCCATCGTTGATGTTTCCATTTGCCGAATATCGTCATCGCTCAACGTAAACGATTCAACATACCCTTTGAAATAAACTCGCAATACTTTATTTTTAAACAATGCCGATTTGTATATTTTCAATTCTTTTTCGGATTCTTCTCCGAAATATAGGTTTTCGTATGAAGACAACGTACTGTCTTTATATTGAATATGGTAATAAATTTTATCTCCTTTATTTACTTCAAAAGGTTTGATTATAATATAGTTAGAATCAACTACAACATCGAATGTTTTTAAAACGACATCAATTTTCGGAAACATAAAATAAGCTGCTTGCGGAACGCCGTAACCATAAGCATAATCGAAATAAGGATATAAATCGGCAGAGCGTTCAATGGCTTTTTTCAACTCCATTGCCGTAAGTTCGCGATGTTTTTGCCATGCACAAGCGGCAAAACCGGCTACCAACGGACACGAAAATGAAGTGCCTGAAGCTTCGGTAAACGAATTACATTCCTCTTTTTTATCTTTACACGGATTAGCCACTTTACATTGCGTTGCAAACGCACAAACATTGGGTTTTAAACGTCCGTCAGCCGTTGGACCATACGAACTGAAATTAGTATGTTTATCATCCGAAGGATTGATTCCTCCAACAGCCAACACGCTATCGGCATCTGCCGGAGCAATTAGCGTACGCCATGTTCTTTTATCTCCTTCATTTCCCATTGAATTACAAACCAATATACCTTTTGATGCAGCCATATTTGCTGCCCGAGAAACCAAGCATTTTTTGCCGTTCATATCCGAAACTTTATGTCTTGTGTCTCCATAACCTAATGAACTGCTTATTATATTGGCTCCATTTTTATCAGCCCATTCTACCGCTTGCATCCACCACACTTCTTCGCGTGCCGGTTCAATGCTTACTTCGGTACGTGCCAATAAAAATTCGGCTCCGGTTGCCAATCCGATTTTTTTATTCCCGTTAATTCCGGCAATACAACTTAATGTCATGGTTCCATGACTATTCCACCCATATACATTTTCTTTCTTTAATGGAAAATTCCATGTTTTTATAATTTGATTTTTCTCGCGTAAATGCTTAAAGGCATCGTGTTTGTCAACACTTGGAAAACCTCCGTCAAACACGGCAATGCGAATACCTTTACCATCTATACCCGCTTCGGCAAAGTACTCTCCTCCCATACGTTTTAATTGTTTTTCAACCTTTGTCGTTGTATCCGTTATTGCATCCAAATAAGCATCTATCTCTGTAGTATTGTCCTCACTAGATGTTAATTCAGCTTGATTGTCAATAATAACAATTTCTTTTACAAACGGCAAACGACCCATTTTCTCTATACTTTCAGCAGTAGCAACAACCGCAAGAGCATTAAACCAACGCGTTTCACCTACAACTTCTTCCGATAAAGCGGTGATTTGATGTACATATTTTTTGTTTAACGGAAAATCGGTGCTGTCGTACAAAGAAATATGAT
>CAYZQG010000097.1:0-6662 GCA_964480685.1 uncultured Lentimicrobiaceae bacterium | reverse complement strand
GAAGAATTGCATAAAATTGTTTATGAAGAAACATACCGTCAAAAAATTGTAACCGATTATAAAGAACTGCATGTAAAATTAGGCAATGGAAATGCTTCTGCCTTGATTGCAAAAAAAATGCTTGAGTTACTCAAAGAATAATTCTCTTTTTTTTAATTGAAGATAAATCATATAAAAAATCATGTATTTTTGCAAATTAAAAAATTCAACAGATGAAATTTTATAAAACACTGTTTTTCTTTTTAGTTCTTCTTATTACAAAACCGACTTTCTGCATGGATATTAAAGTTAGAGTATTGTCGGATTACAAAGTAAAATCGGTTGATGTAAAAATAGTATCCGGAAAATACATGATGCTTTGCAATAATTTAAAAGTATTTGTCGAAGATTTGGCTCCCGATGAAGCCATAACGTTAACTTTCCACGACAACCAAATCAGAGTAGAAAAAGGGATTGAATTAATTGGCACCTATAATTATATTGAATTTATTGGAAAAAAATACAATAATGTTTTTTCGCTAAGTTCTCCGCAAATAGACAAGAAACACTCGTATGAAGAACACCTTACCATTATTGCTCGCAACGATATGTTATTAATAAATCGTATTGATTTAGAAAAATACATTGCCGGCGTAGTACAATCGGAAGTATTTGGGAGTTCGGAAGATGTTGAATTTTTTAAAATTCAAGCCACTGTTTCCCGTACCTATGCGTTAGCAAACATTAACCGTCATTTAAAAGAAGGCTATAATCTTTGCGATGGCGTTCATTGTCAATCGTATAAAGGCAGATGCTCAAATCCGGATATTTTACGCGGCACCTTTGAATCGTTTAGCGATGTTATTGTTGACAGTACCAACAAACTGATTTCCACTGCTTATCATTCCAACAGCGGCGGGATGACCGAAGACGCTAAAAATATTTGGCAAGTCAAAGTACCTTACCTTCGCTCCATTGTAGATACCTTTAGTATAGGAGCTAAAAATTATCAATGGGAGAAATCAATACCCAAACAGCAATGGATCAATTATTTTATTTCAAAATACGGCGATGAATACAAAAACTCGGAAACCCAAGAAATAATTTTCAACTTTAAACAAAGCGAACGAATAGCCAAATGGGTTATCGGAAACGATACCATTCCAACAAAAAACATTCGTGAATATTTCAACCTCCGCTCATCTTTCTTTTCCGTTGAAATGCAAAACGATACCGTATATATACATGGGAAAGGATATGGACATGGCGTTGGATTAAGTCAGGAAGGTGCGATACAAATGGTAAAAAAAGGCTATTCCTACATTGATATTTTACGTCATTATTACAGCAATGTACATGTTGTAAAATACACTGAAATTATTAATTTTGAATAAGCAAAACAACTTTTGACACGGATACTAAAATAAATACCCGCTATGAAACTAAGTGTAATCATTGTCAACTATAATGTCGAATATTTTTTAGAACAATGTTTGCATTCCGTATATAAGGCAATCGAAGGTATGGAAGCCGAAATTTTTGTTGTTGACAACCATTCGGCAGACGGTTCGTTACGCATGCTTCATAAAAATTTTCCACAAATCAATCTTATTGCCAATCAAGAAAATCTCGGTTTTGCCAAAGCCAACAATCAAGCTATACAACAAGCTAAAGGAGAATATATTTTACTGTTAAATCCCGACACGCTTGTCGAAGCCGATACGTTTATCAAAACCGTTTCATTTATGGATCAAACCCCCGATGCCGGTGGCTTGGGTGTGAAAATGGTTAATGGAGAAGGCGCTTTTCTACCCGAATCAAAACGCAGTTTGCCACGTCCCAATGTTGCTTTTTATAAGATCTTCGGCTTATCAAAACTCTTTAAAAAATCACAACGTTTCGGTAAATATCATTTAACCTATTTAGATCCAAACGAGATTCATGCCGTTGAGGTTTTGTCCGGTGCTTTTATGCTTTTGCGAAAGTCGGTCTTAGACAAAATCGGTTACTTAGATGAAGACTTTTTTATGTATGGTGAAGATATTGACCTCTCCTACCGTATTATGCAAAGTGGATTTAAAAATTATTATTTCCCACAAACACGTATCATTCATTATAAAGGTGAAAGTACAAAAAAAAGCAGTATTAACTATGTGTTAGTATTTTACAAAGCCATGCAAATATTTGCTAAAAAACATTTTTCGCAAAAAAACGCACGCCTATTTAACGCATTGATTAACTTAGCTATTTGGTTTCGTGCTTCGTTATCAATAATCAAGCGAATCGTTGTAAAAATCAGCATTCCACTATTTGACCTTCTATTTATTTACGGTGGACTTTTTGTCATTGCTTTGTACTGGGAACAAATGATTTTAACACCCAAAGGTAGCGGATTTCCCGAAGCTCTTTTCTTTGCCGTTTTACCCTTTTATACTTTTATTTGGCTTCTATCAATCTATTTTGCAGGAGGATATAAACGTCCTGTTTTATTAGAGAAAATTGGTCGAGGAATTCTTACCGGAACCATAATCATACTTTTAATTTATGCTTTATTAAGCGAAAATCTACGCTTTTCGCGAGCCATTATTCTATTGGGCACTTTATGGGTTTTATTTGCTACTTATTCATTCCGCTATTTTTTAGGCAAATTACATTTAACCCATTATCCCATCGGGAAAATTCGTATGAAACGCATATTGATTATCGGCAATCTTGAAGAAGTTAAACGTATTTCGGTTTTATTGGGAACAACTCCCTTGCAAAAAGAATTTGTCGGCTTTATTTACCACAAAGGAAAACAAGAGGAAAACCAAAAAAACGAAGAATTTATCGGCAATCTATCTCAACTTAAAGACATTATTTCTATTTATAAAATCAATGAGTTGATTTTTTGCGGAGCCAATCTTCCTGCTAAAGAAATCATTACTATTATGACC
Organism: uncultured Lentimicrobiaceae bacterium; assembly: GCA_964480685.1. Classification (GTDB taxonomy): domain Bacteria; phylum Bacteroidota; class Bacteroidia; order Bacteroidales; family WCHB1-69; genus UBA5266. The sequence continues at coordinate 3,747 of CAYZQG010000097.1, read as the reverse complement.
GATTTACAGGATCTTGCCTTGGAATTTAAAATCGCCCCTTCAGAAAGCACCTATATCATTGGGAGTAATACTATCAACTCCTTAGGCGATATGTACTTACTCCACATTAATTCTATCGGCAAAAAAGAAAATAAACATAAAAAACGTTTATCCGATGTATGTCTTTGCTGCTTTTTTTTAGTCTTTTATCCGGTTTGTTCTTGGTTTGTAAAACGTAAAGCCATGTTTCTCCGTAATATTTTTATGGTTTTAATAGGTAAAAAAACATGGGTAGGCTACAGCCCGCTTATCCATAAAAACGAAAAAAGCTTACCCACGCTCCAAAAAGGCGTTTTATTTTCAACCGACACCCTCCGTCTTGAACAATATCACGACGATATTATTCATCAAGTCAATACCATTTATGCTCAAGATTATAAAGTAAGTACCGACTTACAAATTATTTTCAAAGCATTTAAACATCTCGGCAGATAATAAGCAAAGCATTTTAGCAGTCTGTATTCGATACTAATTCCCCGTTTTTTCAGCATCAACTTCATTTCACCCACAGAGAAAAAATATTTACTTACAGATTTTAACGGATTATGTATTTTATACCAAAGGGAATGGGCAATAAATTTGAATTAATTCGTATTATGTACTTGTCATTTTTTTATAGTTTCTGATTTTTAATTTATTTTACGTCAAATTTGGAAGAGTGTATGAAACCAAACACTTTTTTTTATACTTTTGTAGACACCGTATAAAAACTAATACAAAATTATGTTTCAATCACTTACTGATAAATTAGACCGTGCTTTCAAAGTTTTGAAAGGACAGGGACATATCACCGAAATTAATGTAGCGGAAACCTTAAAAGAAGTCCGCAAAGCCTTGTTGGATGCCGATGTAAGTTATAAAATTGCCAAAGAAGTAACCGACACTATCAAGAAAAAAGCCCTAGGACAGAATGTATTAACATCTGTATCTCCCGGGCAATTAATGGTAAAAATCGTGCATGATGAATTGGCTGAACTTATGGGATCCGAACATACCGAATTAAACCTAAAAGCCAATCCGAGTATTATTTTAATGGCAGGATTACAAGGTTCGGGTAAAACAACCCACACAGCAAAATTAGCCTATTTTCTCAAACACAAAAAAGCAAAAAAAGTACTCTTAGTTGCCGGCGACGTGTATCGTCCTGCTGCTATTGAGCAATTAAAAGTGCTGGGAAGTCAGATTGAAGTCGAAGTATTTTCGGAAGAAGGCAACAAATATCCCGTTGATATTGCCAAGAAAGGCATTGCATTTGCTAAACAATACGGACACAATGTGGTGATTATAGATACAGCAGGGCGATTATCCATTGATCAGGAAATGATGAATGAAATCGGCAACATCAAAGAAGCCGTTCATCCCAACGAAATTTTATTTGTAGTTGATTCCATGACCGGACAAGATGCGGTAAATACGGCAAAAGCCTTTAACGATAAACTTAATTTTGATGGCGTTATTCTCACTAAATTAGACGGCGACACCCGCGGTGGAGCAGCATTAACCATCCGCTCTATAGTACAAAAACCCATTAAATTTGTCGGTATTGGCGAAAAAGTAGATGCCTTAGATATATTCTATCCCGTACGTATGGCAGACCGTATTTTGGGGATGGGCGACATTGTATCGTTTGTTGAACGGGCACAAGAACAATTCAACGAAGAAGAAGCTCGAAAAATACAAAAGAAATTTGCAAAAAATCAATTTAATTTTAATGATTTTGTAAACCAAATTCAACAAATTAAAAAAATGGGCAACATGAAAGACCTCATGGGAATGATTCCGGGAGTCGGCAAAGCCATTAAAGACATGGATATTGATGAAAATGCTTTTAAATCAATTGAAGCTATCATTAACTCCATGACCAAAGAAGAACGCGAACACCCCGAAGTATTAAACGGTAACCGTAAAAAACGCATCGCTTCAGGAAGTGGAAGCACCATTCAAGATGTAAATAAATTGATTAAACAATTTGAAGAAACCTGCAAAGTGATGAAAATCGTTTCAAACGGCGGAGGCAAACAACTGATGAATAATCTTTCAAAAATTAAATAATATTTTTATGAATCTTATCGATGGTAAAGAAATAGCCAATCAAATTAAAGCAGAAATTGCCAAAGAAGTTCTAACCTTACGTGAAGAAAGAGGACGAGCTCCACATTTAGCCGCCATATTAGTAGGCAACGACCCTGCCAGCGAAACCTACGTTGCCAACAAAGAAAAAGCTTGTCAGGAAGTAGGCATGTCGTCGTCGGTTTACAAATTGCCCGCCGACATTACCCAAGAAAAATTATTAGAATCCATCCAATTTATTAATAATGATAATGAAATTGACGGTCTAATAGTTCAATTACCCATACCCAAACATATCTCGGTAAACAAAGTCATTGAGAGCATCAATCCAAAAAAAGATGTAGACGGCTTTCATCCTGTGAATGTGGGAAGAATGGTGTTGGGACAAGCCTGTTATCTTCCGGCTACACCTTTTGGAATCAGTATGTTGTTGGAACGTAGCGGCATTGATACCCAAGGCAAGAACTGTGTAATTGTAGGAAGAAGCAACATTGTAGGAACTCCCATGAGCATTTTACTATCGCGTAACAACGCTTTGGCAAATGCAACCGTTACTTTATGCCACAGCAAGACTAAAAATTTACCCGAATTATGCAAAACCGCCGATATACTAATTGCTGCTATTGGTCAATGTGAAATGATTACTGCCCAATATATTAAAGAAGGTGCTAACGTAATCGACGTGGGTATGCACCGCGTAGAAGATGCCACTAAAAAATCAGGCTTCCGTTTAAAAGGTGATGTAAAATACGACGAAGTCGCTCCTTTGTGTGCCTATATTACTCCCGTTCCGGGCGGTGTTGGTCCAATGACCATCGTAGGTTTGATTATGAATACCTTGAAATCTTTTAAAGGGGAAATATATTAATATTTTTTAGTTTTTTACCTCATTCGTTTGATTATTTCAAACACGATTATTGTTAGGGAATAAATTTTTTCTTTCCCGTTATTACTTCATAAGCAAATTTCATATACTTTTGCATTTCAAAATACCATTACACATAAGAAAATAAATACTAAACATAAAATTAAATACGTATGGCAGAAAAAATAACGAATAGCCAACAGGCTATAGACATGGAAAACAAGTACGGAGCACACAATTATCATCCGCTTCCGGTAGTATTGGCAAAAGGCAAAGGTGCTTTTGTATGGGACGTTGAAGGAAAACGATATTTTGATTTTCTTTCGGCTTATTCAGCCGTTAATCAAGGACATTGTCATCCGAAAATCGTAAAAGCGTTGACCGATCAAGCTCAAACCATGACTTTAACATCAAGAGCATTTTACAACGATTGCTTAGGCCCTTACGAAAAATTTGCCACCGAATATTTCGGTTACGATAAAATATTGCCCATGAATACCGGTGCCGAAGGCGATGAAACGGCTTTAAAATTAGCCCGTCGTTGGGGCGTGGTTAAAAAAGGTATTCCAAACGATAAAGTCATCATAATTTGTTGTGAAGGAAATTTTCACGGACGAACGATTACCGTAATTTCCATGTCGAACGACCCCGACTCGTTTGCCAATTACGGACCCTTAACACCCGGATTTATTCGCATTCCTTATAACGACACACAAGCATTGGAAAAAATACTTGACGAACACGGCAAAAACGTTGCTGCCTTTTTAGTGGAA